>DASSKL010000066.1 GCA_035690485.1 Mycobacteriales bacterium
CGCCCGGGCGATGCCTTCCAGCACCGAGTCGACGGCCTCGAGGTGGCTCGGGTTCGACGACAGCGACACGGCGACCTGCTCGCCGTCCGGCGCGGTGTAGGTGCCCTCGGCGCCGAGGTGGTACTTCACGTCGCCGGAACCATGCGCGGTGCGCGGGTCCAGGTTGCCCTCGAACTCGCGGAAGATCTGGCCGTAGGACTTGCCGACGATGTTGGCGAGCACGTTGAGCCGGCCGCGGTGCGACATGCCGACGACGACCTCGTCCATGTCGTCGTGAGCGGCCGCGGTGAGTACGGCGTCGAGCAGCGGGATCAGCGTCTCGCCCCCCTCGAGGCTGAAGCGCTTCTGCCCGATGTACTTGGTCTGCAGGAACGTCTCGAACGCCTCGGCCTGGTTCAGCTTGGCGAGGATGTGCAGCTGCTCGGCCCGGTCGGGCTTCTCGTGCGGACGCTCGACGTGCTGCTGGATCCAGAGCCGCTGGTCGGGGTCCTGGATGTGCATGTACTCGATGCCGACCGTGCGGCAGTAGGAGTCGCGCAGCACGCCGAGGATGTCGCGCAGCTTCATCACCCGCTTGTCGGGGGCGCCGCCCGGGAAGCCGCCGGCGGGGAACTCGCGGTCGAGGTCCCACAGCGTCAGGCCGTGGGTGACCACGTCGAGGTCCGGGTGCTTGCGCAGCTCGAACTCGAGCGGGTTGGTGTCGGCCATCAGGTGCCCGCGCACCCGGAACGCGTGGATCAGCTCGATGACGCGAGCCGGCTTCCCGACCTGGTCCTCGTGGTCGAGCGAGACGTCGGGCGCCCAGCGCACCGGGTCATAAGGGATCCTCATCGCCCGGAAGACCTCGTCGTAGAAGTCGTTGTCGCCGAGCAGCAGCTGGTGCATCACGCGCAGGAAGTCGCCCGACTCGGCGCCCTGGATGATGCGGTGGTCGTAGGTGCTGGTGAGCGTCAGCACCTTGCTGACCGCGAGGTCGGCGAGCGTCTCCTCCGACGCGCCTTGGTACTCCGCGGGGTACTCCAGCGCGCCGACTCCGACGATCGTGCCCTGCCCGGCCATCAGCCGCGGCACCGAGTGGACGGTGCCGATCGTGCCCGGGTTGGTCAGGCTGATCGTCGTGCCGGCGAAGTCGTCGGGCGTGAGCGCGTTGTTGCGGGCCTTGCGGATGATGTCCTCGTAGGCCGACCAGAACTGCGCGAAGTCCATGGTCTCGGCGCCCTTGATGGCCGGCACGAGCAGCTGCCGGCTGCCGTCGTCGCGCTGCTGGTCGATGGCGAGGCCGAGGTTGACGTGGGCGGGCTCGACCATCGCGGGCTTGCCGCCGACCTCGGCGAAGCTGCGGTTCATCGCCGGCATCACGTCGAGTGCGCGCACCAGCGCGTAGCCGATGAGGTGGGTCAGGCTCACCTTGCCGCCGCGGCCGCGGCGCAGGTGGTTGTTGATGACCGTGCGGTTGTCGATCAGCAGCTTGGCGGGGATCGACCGCACGCTGGTCGCGGTCGGGACGCCGAGGCTGGCCTCCATGTTGGTGACCACGCGGGCGGCGTAGCCACGCAACGGCGTGGTGTGCTCGTCCGCCTGCGGCGCGGGCGCCGCCGATCCGGAGGCAGGGGCCGAGGCGGGTTTCGGTGCCTCGCCCGGCTGCTGCGCCGCGGGCTGCGGTGCCGGTGCCGCCGGCGTGACCGGCGCGGGTGCGGCAGCGGCAGGCGCGGGTGCGGGTGCGGGTGTGGCCGGCGTGGCAGCCGGTGTGGCCGTCGGCGGCGCCGGCCGGGGCACGGCCCCGTTGCCGGTGTCGCTCACCGGCGAGCCGGCCGGGTTGTCGGCCATCCGGGGCTGGTAGTCGGCGAAGAAGTCCCACCAGGCCCGGTCGACGGAGTCGGGGTCGCGGAGGTACTGCTGGTACATCTCGTAGACGAGCCACTCGTTGGGTCCGAACGACGCCAGCGGGTCGGACTCCGGTTGGGACTGCTGCGCTGACACGGCGCGGTTCGCCTCCTGCGCGGGCTTCGATGACGGTCCGGTAAGACCTCTGTTTGCAGCCTACGCGGCAGGCAACGTCAGCCGTGGATCTCGGATTCCTCCGCCGGGCGCCATGACGGCAGCAGCGGATCGAGCGTCCTTTCGCGGGCGCAACCGGCCCAGACGCCGGCGCAGTACGCCGCGTCGTCGAGCAGCGACGCCGCGGTCCAGCGCACCGGGTCCAGGGCCGGCCGCCGGTCGAGCCACTGCAGCAGCGCCGGCACCGTCACGGCGGCGGCGAGCGCCGTGCGGATCCGCCTCGACCGGACCGCGGCCGCGCCGGCAACCGGCAGCCAGGTGCGGGTGGTCGCCGCCGCGAGCAGCCGGCCGGCGCCGAGCGTGCCGCGGCCGGCCAGCCGGACCGACACGGCGTACGGCGAGGCGGTGCGGCCTTCCAGCCGATGCGCCAACCGCGCGGCGGCGACCCCCGTCACGACGCCGGCGAGCACCGGGCGGCGGGCGAGCAGCAACGACCAGGCGGCGACGCTCCACGCGTTGAGCGACACGGCCGGCAGCCGGCCCGGATGGCGAGCGGCGAGCGGTGCGGCCGACGTGCCGTAGTCGAACCGGCGGTGCAGCAGCGGGACCGGCCGGGTGCGGTGCCGGTGCGCGACCCGCGACGCCGGCTCGTACCTCACGCGGCCGCCGCCTGCGGCCAGCCGCCAGACGAGGTCGACGTCCTCGCCCACCGGCATCGACTCGTCGAACCGCAGCGGGCAGTCGCGCCGCACGACGAGCGCCGCCGCCGGCACGTAGGGCACCCGGGAGCCTTGCCGTACGCCGGCCGCGCGGTCCCCGAGGTCGAGCGGCGACCGGGCGGCCTCGAAGGCCGCCAGCCAACCGTCGCCCGGCGCGTCGATGATCCGTGGGGCGACGGCGTGCACGTCGGGGTCGGCGAGGTGGGCGAGCAGCGGGGCCAACCACCCCGGTGCGGGGCGGCAGTCGGAGTCGACGAACGCGACGTACGCCGTGGTGCACGCGTCCCAACCCGCGTTGCGCGCGGCCGCCGGGCCGCCGGGCCGCTCCCGCCGCAGCAGGGCGGCGCCGTGCTCGGCCGCCAGCCGCCGCACCGGTGCGGCGTCGACCGAACCGTCGTCGACGACCAGGACCGGCACCTCGCCGCCGAGCGCGGCCAGGCAGGCGGCCAGGTCGTCGGCCCGGTCGCGCACCGGGACGACGACCGTGACGTCGGCCACGACCACGGCCGGAGGCACGGGATGGGCGAGGCCTGCGTCGACGAGGCGGCCCGCCAGCGCCCGCTCCGCCGGCGACGCGGGGCGGCCTCCGGTCCGCCAGCGGCCGACGGCCGCGGCTCCGCCCTCGGACAGGCGCACCAGGCGCAGCGGGGACCCGCCGAGCAGCGTGCGCCCCGCGTCGTAGACCGCGGTGTCGCGATCGAGTGCCACCCCGAACGTCTCGGGGAACGTCACGCCGCGACCCACGCGCGTACGTCGGCGATCAGGTCCGACGCCAGCCGGTCCAGCAGCGCGACGCCCTCGGCCGCGTGCGCACCGGTGGGGTCGCCGAGGACCCCCGTCGCGGACACCGAGCGGACGCCGCCTGCCCGGAGGCGGCCCAGCAGGTCGGCGAGCGGCTCGGTGTTGCCCGCGCTCGCCCGGTCGAGGTGCACGAGGGCCGGTGCGAGCGCCAGCATCAGGGAGGTCTCCGCCCGTCCGGCGTGGCTGTCGGTCGGCCCGCCGTGCCGCGGCGACCAGCACCGCACCGGCCGGCTCTCGCCGGTCAGCCGGGCCGCCGCCCGAGAGACGGTCTCGGTGTTGCCGCCGTGGCCGTTGACCAGCACGGTGCGTGCGAACGTCGCCGACGCCGAACGCACCAGCTCGACCAGCAGCAGCTCCAGCGCCTCGGAGCCGATCGACAGGGTGCCCGGAAAGGTCTGGTGCTCCCCGCTCGCGCCGTAGGCCACCGCGGGGGCGACGACGCAGCCCGGCTCGGCGGCGGCCAGCCGCTCCGCGAGTGCGACCGCGATCCTGGTATCGGTGTCGAGCGGCAGGTGCGGGCCGTGCTGCTCCAGCGAGCCGAGCGGCACGACCAGCGTGGGCCGGCCCGCCACCTCCGGCCAGGTGAGGTCCGCGAGCCCGCTGCTCAACGCCGGGTCATGTCAGGTAGCCGGTGTCACGCAGGAACCGCACCAGCTCGTCGGCGGCCTCCTCCGGTCCCGCGGTCACCAGCCGGGGCGGCGTGCGCTCGCTGAGCGCGCCGGTCAGCACGAGCAGCCGTTCCCGCGCCGGCAGCGCCGGGTCGGGACCGGGCAGGGACCGGGCGCGGGGGCGGAACGGCCTGACGTGCCCGGCCGGCTCACGGCGTACGGCGGAGGGCGCCGGCGTCACGGCGATGTCGGCGGCGCGCGTGTCGACGAGCGCCGGCAGCGGGGCCCGCCGCAGCCGTGCCGTGGCGGACTCGACGGACAGCACCGCGGGAGCCGGCACCCGCAGCCGCTCCCGCCGGGCGCCGTCGAGGCGGCGCTCGGCGGTGAGGACGCCGTCGCCGGCCGGTTCGAGGTAGACCAGCCCGAGCGCCTGCGCGGCGTCGACCTGCGCGGCGAGGAACGCCGGCACCGACCCGCTGCCCCGATCCAGGCTGTGGTCGCCGCAGAGCCAGACCTCGCCGTCGGGGACGGCCGCCGCGAGCGCCGCCGCGACCGAGTCACTTGCCGCGTCGACCGGCAGGTCGGCCCGCACCGCGCGGCTCGCGCCGGCGGCGAGCGCGGTGCGCAGCACGCCGGCCGCCGCCGCCGGCCCGGCCGTCACCGCGACGACGTCGCGCCCCCAGTGCTCGCCCAGGCGCAGCGCCCACTCGAGCGCCGCCCGGTCGGCGTCGGACATGCCGGTGGCGTGCGGCTCGGCCGAGACGTCGCCGGTCAGCGGGTCCACCCGCACCCGCAGCGCGACGTGCTTCAGGCACGCGACGACGGTGCCGGCCATCACGACCTGCGCAGGACGACGCCGTGGCCGCCCTCCGGGTAGGTCCAGGTCAGCGCGCCCGCCTCGTCGCAGACCAGGTAGCAGGTGCCGCACTCGAAGCACTGCTCGTAGTTGAACAGCACGCCGCCGTCGGAGGTCGGCACGAAGAGGTTGGCGGGGCAGGCGGTGACGCAGGCCTTCGTCGTACAGCTGCGGCAGACGTCGGAGTCGACGGTGATGTGCGCGGTCGGCGCGACCCGGAAGTCGACCGTCGCCATGCGGTCCTCGAAGCTGGGCCCGCCCCAGCGCCGGCTCATCCGTAGCTCCTCAGCATGGTCAGGCTGTCGCGGGCGAGGTCGCGCACGCGCACCGGCGACCGGCGGACCGCGTCGAGCGCCACGCGCGCCAGCCCTCGCTTGCGGCTCGGGTTCTCCACGGTGAAGATGCCCTCCGCGACGTCGCAGGTGAGCTGCGGGTAGAGGCGTTGCACCCGGTCGGACAGCAGCAGGTCGGGAGCCCGCCGCAGCTTCCTGTGATCCTGTAGCACGAAGCTGCGCTCCAGCCGCCTCCGGTAGCCGGCCAGCCCGGCCGCGGACGTGTCACCGGCTGCCAGCGCCTCGACCGCCGTCTGCGCCGCCGCCAGGCCCGACCCGATCGCGAAGTTGACGCCTTCGAGCCAGAGCCCGGCGGCCAGGCACAACCCGGCGGCGTCGCCCGTGACGAGCAGGCCGTCGCCGGCCAGCTCGGCCATCACGCGGTAGCCGCCCTCGGGGATCAGGTGTGCGGAGTACTCGACGAGCTCGCCGCCCTCGACGTAGGGCGCGATCGCGGGGTGCTGCTTCATGCCCGCAATGACCTGCTCGGGCCGCAGGCCGGAGCGGGCCAGACCGGTGACCGACAGGACGACCCCGACGGCGATGCTCTCGAGGTTCGTGTAGAGGAAGCCGCCGCCGGCGATGCCCTGCGTGCAGCCGAGCATCTCGATGTCGAGGCCCTCGAGGTCGCGCAGCCCGAACCGGCGGTCGATCTCGTCGCGGCCCAGGTGCAGCACCTCCTTGGCCCCGAGGGTGATGTGCTCGGCCGAGAAGTGCGGGTAGAGGCCGGCCTCCTTCGCGAGGAACGAGTTGACGCCGTCGGCCGCGATCACCAGGCCGGCCTCGATGTCGCCGTCGGGGCGGTCGGTGCGTACGCCGACCACCCGGCCGTCGCCACCGCGCAGCAGCCCGGTGGCCGTGGTCGCGCAGACGAGCGTCGCGCCGGCCTCCTCGGCCTTGCCGGCCAGCCACCCGTCGAAGTCGGCCCGGAAGGCGGTCGCCCCGTTGTACGGGGCCCGGGACCAGGCTCCGTTGCGGAAGTCGATGGTCAGCGCCTGGTCGTCGGTGGTGACCATCGTCGAGCGGCGGGTGATCCAGCGCTGGACCGGTGCCTCGTCGAACCACCCCGGCAGCACCTGGTCGAGGATGCGGCCGTAGATGACGCCGCCGTACATGTTCTTCGAGCCGGGGAACGGGCCGCGTTCCAGCAGGCAGACCGAGAGGCCGGCCCGCGCGGCGACGAGGGCCGCGGTCGCCCCGGCCGGGCCGGCGCCCACGATGACCACGTCGAACCGTTCAGCCACGGCCGGCCTCCTCGGGACGGGCGACGTCCAGCCGCGCCGCGAGCGCTCGCAGCAGTGCGGGCGCGTCGGTGACCAGCGCCAGGTCGGCCAGCGCCATCATCGGGCAGCTCGGGTCGACGTTGACCGCCACCACGTGCTGGGGGTGGCCGATGCCGGACGTGTGCTGCACCGCGCCGGAGATGCCGAGCGCGATGTAGAGGTCGGGATCGACGGCGACCCCCGTCGTGCCGATCTGCCGCTCGAAGGGCACCCAGCCGGCGTCGGCGACCACCCGGGTGGCGCCCATCGAGGCACCGAGCGCCGTTGCCACGTCGGCCAGCAGCGGGAAGTCGTCCTCGTGCAGGCCCGCGCCGCCGGCCACGATCCGCGGCGCCTCGGCGAGGTCCATCGTCGCCGGGTCGGGCGGCAGCACCTCGACCACGTCGGCGTCGCGCCCGGTCGCCCGCGCCATCTTCAGCGCGCGCGGCTTGGCGGGTTTGGCGGGTGCCGCCTCCACGCCCCGCACGCCCGGCTGCAGCGTCGCGACGACCGGTTCGTCGATGCCGACGTCGACGGTGGCCAGGCCGCCGTGCCGGGCGAGCAGCGCGCGGTCGGCGCGGACCTGCAGCGCGCCGGCCAGCAGCGGGCGGCCGAGTGCCGCGGCGAGCCGGGGGGCGAGGTCGCGGCCGTCCGGGGACGCGGGCAGCAGCACGACGCGTTCCGGCGCCAGCCGGGGCGCGAGCGCGGTCGCCCACGCGGCCGGTGCGTAGCCACCCGCCTCCCAGGTCCAGACCTCGGCGGCGCCGGCCAGATCGCGGGCCGCCTCGCGGGTGCCGTCACCGACGAGCAACGCGCGGCCGCCGGCCTCCGCCACCGCCTCGTCGCCACCCAGGGGCAGGGTCCCGCCGCGCACGGGCACCACGGCGATCAGCGTCGCCGTCACAGCGTCGCCCCGATCCGGTCGCCGTCGATGACCGCGGCGTGGGCGCGGCGCGGCGCGACGCAGTCGCCGACCCGGTGCACCTCGAGGCCGGGCTCGTCGCGCAGCTCGCGGTAGAGGGCGTCGTCGGCGCGCTGCGGCGTCGCGAGCACGACCCAGTCGCAGCGGCGTAGCTCCTGCCGCCCGGTCGGGTGGTGCAGCAGCGCGAGCCCTTCCGGCGACACCCCGGTGACGACGAGGTCGGTGGCCTGCCGGATGCCCTTGGCGGCGGCGCGGACGTTCCAGTTCTCCATGTCGAGCGTGATGCCGAGGTCCTGCCCGACGACCATGCCCGGGGTGACGACCTCGACGGCGCAGCCGCGGTCGGCCAAGAGCTCGGCGACGCTCGTCGCGTGGTGGAAGCCGAGCTCGTCGACCACGACGACGTGGCCCCCGGGCACGGCGGTGCCGTCGAGGACCTCGCGCACGTGCGCCACCCGCGGCGCGCCCGGTTCGTCACTCATCCAGTAGGGCCGCTCCGGCGTCGCGCCGGTCGCGATGACGACGACGTCGGGGGCGGCGGCGCGGATGGCGGTCGCGTCGACCCGCTGCCGGTAGCGGATGCGTACGCCGAGGCGGCCGCACTCGGTCACCTGGTTGCGCACGATGTCGCCGAACTCAGCCCGGTTGGGCACGGTCGCCGCGAGCCGGGCCTGCCCGCCGGCGGTGTCCTCCTGCTCGCGGACCTCGACCTCGTGGCCGCGCTGGGCCGCGGAGATCGCCGCCTGCAGGCCGGCCGGCCCGGCGCCGACGACCAGCACCCGCCGACGGCGGGGTGCTGCCGGTGGCTGCTCCGGCACCAGATCCTCCCTGCCGGTGCGGGGGTTCTCGATGCAACCGAGCCACCGGTTCAGGCCCATGCGGCCGACGCACTCCTGGTTGCACGACAGGCACAGCCGGATGTCGTCCGTGTGCCCGCTGCGCGCCTTCGCGGCGAAGTCGGCGTCGGCGATCTGGCCGCGAACCACGCCGACGAGGTCGCAGTGCCCCTCGACCAGCGCGCGCTCGGCCTGGATCGGGTCCTTGAACCGGCCCACGCCCACGACCGGCAGCTGCACCGCCTTGCGGATCGCCGACGGGATGAACATCGCGTAGCCCGGAGGGATGTGCATCGAGGCCTCGATCATGTAGAGGGTCGCGGTGGCGACCCCGATCGAGGTGTTGATGTAGTCCACCTTGCCGGTGGCCTCGACGATGCGCGCCACCTCGACGGCCTCGTCGATCGTCGTGCCGCCCTCGATCAGCTCGTCGCCGCAGAGCCGCACGCCGAGGGCCAGGGACGGCCCGATCGCCTCGCGCACCGCGTCGATGATCTCGACCAGGATCCGGGTGCGGTGCTCGAGCGCTCCGCCGTACGCGTCGGTGCGGGTGTTGGTCGCCGCGGACAGGAACTGCCGCACGATCGAGGAGTGCGAGCACTGCAACTCGATGCCGTCGAAGCCGCCGGCGCGGCAGTGCTCGGCGACCAGCGCGTAGCCGGCGACGATCTCGCGGATCTCCCCGTGGTCGACCTCCTTCGGCACCTCGCGGAAGAGCGGGTCGGGCACGGGGGAGGGGGCCCAGACCGGCAGCCGGGAGTACATGCCGGTGCCCTGGCCGCCGTTGTGGTTGATCTGCGCGAAGATCGGCGTGCCGTGCCGGTGCACGGCGTCGGTGATGGCCCGGTAGCCGGGGATCACCGACTCGTGGAAGCCGTGGATCAGCTTCTCGTAGGGCCAGTCGGTCGGGTGGGTCGAGTGCTCCTCGGTGACGATCAGCCCGACGCCGCCGGCGGCGCGCGCGCCGTAGTAGGCCGCGTGCTGCGGGCTCGGGTGCCCGTCCTCGGCGTAGATCGTCAGGTGCGCCGAGAACACGATGCGGTTGGGCACCACGACGGGTCCGAGCCGCAGCGGCGTGAACAGGTAGCGGTAGCGGCTCATGGCGCGAGTCCCAGCGCCAGCCGCCGGCCTTCCAGCACGGCCTCGTAGACCGATCGGGGCGACACCGCATCGCCGGCCCGGGGCTGTGACTCGTCGGCCTGCCACAGCGTGTCGTCGGGCCGCCGGTAGCCCGCGTCGACGACCACGGCGGCCTTCACGTCTCGCGGCTCCCCGGTGAACGTGTCGGTGACCGTCGCGGTCGCCGCGTCGACGCGTCGGAGCACCGACCGCTTCTCCAGCGCCACGCCGGCCTGGTGCAGCCGGGTGTGCGCGACCGCCAGGTCGCCGGTGCGCGACAGCTGCTGCCCGACGATGAGGTCGGGGGTGAGGAAGGAGACCTCTTTGCCTTGCGCGGCAAGGAGTTCGGCGACGCTGATGCCGATCGGGCCGCCGATCGGGTCCCACACGGCCACCGGCCCGTCGGGGACTTCGGCCCCCGCGAGGAGGTCGTCGGCGTCCACGACGGTTGCGTCGTCGGCCGCCTCGTAGCGCCGCGCGCCGGGCCGGCTGCCGGTGCACAGGAGCACCGGCCCGCCGTGCGCGGCGACGCTCTCAGCGGTCGCCTCGGTGCCCGTGTCGATGCGTACGCCGATCCGCCGGCACTCCGCGTCGAGCCAGTCGGCCAGGGCGGCGAGCCGCTCGCGCCCGGCGCCCGCGGCCGCGGCCCGCAGCATCCCCCCGGTGCGGGCGGCGCGCTCGACGAGGTGAACGGTATGGCCGGCGAGCGCCGCGACCCGGGCGGCTTCGAGCCCGGCCGGGCCGGCCCCGACCACGAGCACCTCGGCCGGCGCGGCGGTCGCGACGCCGACAGGGGGGTCCTCCCACTCGTGGCCGCTCGACGGCTCGCCGACGCAGGAGACGATCGGGTTGCGGGCGTCGCGCACCTGGCAGGCCTGGTTGCAGAGGATGCAGGGCCGCACCTGCTCGGGGATGCCGGCGGTGATCTTCGCGCCGAGGTCGGGGTCGGCGATCTGCGCCCGGGTCATCTCGACGAGGTCGGCATGCTCGAGTGCCTGCTCCGCCATCGCCGGGTCGACGATCGAGCCCTGGGCGACGACCGGCAGGTCCGCTGGCAGCGCCGCGCGCAGCGCGTGCGCGAGCGGCAGGTTGAACCCCGGCGGCACGTGCCCGTCGGGCCGCGTGGCCCACGCCGTGTAGATCGAGCCGCGCACCGCGACCACGTAGTCGAGGTGCTCCGCGAGCGACCTGGCGATCTCGACCGACATCTCCGGCGTGATGCCGGCCCACGGGGCGAGCTCGTCGCAGGACAGCCGCAGCCCGACCACGGCGTCGCCCGCGGCGGCGCGCACGGCGGCCAAGACCTCGCGGGCGAAGCGTTGCCGGTCCTCGCCGTAGGCGTCTGCGCGCAGGTTCGTCAGGCCCGACAGGAACTGCCGCACCAGGCTGAACTGCCCCGCGTTGACCTCGACCCCGTCGCAGCCGGCGGCCACGGCCAGCCGGGTCGCGTGCGCGAACCCCTCGACGACCGCCGCGACGTCGTCGTGCTCCATCTCCTTCGGCGTCTCGCGGGTTGCCACGTCGGGGACCGGGGACGGCGCCCACAGCGGCGCCTGACTGTGGGCCGACGAGCCCTGCCCGCCCGCGTGCCCGAGGGCGGCGACGACTAGGACGCCGTCGTCGTGGCAGGTGCGCGCGACCGCGGCCCAGCCCTCAGCGCAGTCGGTTGCCAGGGGCGCACGCTCGTAGGGCCAGTCGGACGGGTGTACCGAGGCCGTCTCGGTGACGATGACGCCCGCGCCGCCGACCGCGCGGCGCCGGTAGTAGGAGACGTGCCGGTCGGAGATCTCGCGGCGGCGCGCGAGGTTGGTCTCGTGCGGCCCGAACATCAGCCGGTTGCGGGCATCGCGGGTGGCGCCGTGACGGCCGAGCGTCACGGGCGAGGTCAAGGTCACGGCCGGCGGCGGGAGATGGTCACCGGCACCGGGCGGGAGTGGCCCGGCCCGGAGACGGGGACCGCGTCCGCGCTCACGCCGGCGAGGGCGGCCTCGCCGTGGCCGTGGACGCACTCCGGGTCGGGGCCGTCGAGCGGCAGGCCGGTGAAGAACTTCGCCGCCATGCAGCCGCCCTGGCAGGCGTCGTAGGAGCCGCAGGACGCGCAGGCGCCGGCGCTGGCCGGCTGGCGCAGCTCGGTGAACAGCTCCGACTCGCGCCAGACCCGCGGGAAGCCGCCGTGCTCGCGCACGTTGCCGGCGCGGAACTGCTCGTGCAGCACGAACGGGCAGGCGTAGACGTCGCCGACGGGGTCGATCAGGCACACCACCCGGCCGGCGCCGCACAGGTTGAGGCCCGGGAGCGCCTCGCCGTAGGCCGACAGGTGGAAGAACGAGTCGCCGGTCAGCGTGTCGGGGTGGCCGAGCAGCCAGTCGTAGATCTGCCGCTGTTGGGCGGCGGTCGGGTGCAGGTCGGCCCAGCTGTCGGCGCCGCGGCCCGAGGGGCGCAGCCGGGTGATGCGCAGCTGCGCGCCGTAGGAGTCGGCGATCGCCCGGAAGCCGTCGAGCTGGTCGACGTTGTGCCGCGTCATCACCACGCTGATCTTGAACGGGCCGAAGCCCGCGGCCGCGAGGTTGTCCATCGCCCGCCGCGCGGTCGCGAACGATCCGTCGCCGCGGACCGCGTCGTTGGTGACTGCGTCGGCGCCGTCGATGCTGATCTGCACGTCGAGGTAGTCGGTGTCGGCGAGCCGGCGGGCCTCCGCCGGGCCGATCCGCACCCCGTTGGTCGAGAACTTCACGCCGACCTTGCGCGCGACCGCGTGGTCGACGAGGTCGTAGAAGTCGGGTCGCACGGTCGGCTCGCCGCCGCCGATGTTGACGTAGAAGACCTGCATTGCGGCGAGGTCGTCGATGACCCGCAGGCACTCGGCGGTCGTCAGCTCGCGCGGGTCGCGCCGGCCGGACGACGACAGGCAGTGCACGCAGGCGAGGTTGCAGGCGTAGGTGAGCTCCCAGGTGAGGCAGATGGGGGCGTCGAGGCCGCGCTTGAACTGCTCGGTCAGCGGCACGGCGGCAGTCGTCTCAGGCGGCAACGATGACCTCCGAGTCGACCAGCGCGGCGAGCGCGCGCTCGTAGGCGGGCCACTGCGACTCCGGTACGCCGACCGCGACCAGCGCCTCGCGCGCGGTCGCCCGCTCGCCGAGCGCACGCACGGCGGCCACCATGGTCGGGGTCTTGAGGAACGTGAGCCGGCGGTTGCCGTAGTGGTAGGCGAGGGCGCCGAACGGCTCCGGTCGCAGCGCGACCTGCGGGTTGAGCCGCCACGCGCGGTCGGCGTCGAACGGCGTCACGGCAGAGGTCAGTAGACGCCGCACATGCCGTCGATCGAGACCTCTTCGACGAGCAGGTCCTCGACCACGGAGTCGTCGACCCCGTCGGGCACGTCGGCCTCGGTGACGGCGGCGGGTGCCTCGGCCACGGCTGGGTCCTCCCCGGTGTCGAAGTGCCGGTCGATGGCGTCACTCTAGCCAGCGCGCGCGGGCCCTCCGCAGTCGCCCTCTACCCTGCGGCCGTGACCAGTGAGCAGACATTTTCCGACATCCTGGCGGCCAACGAGACCTACGCGGCGGGCTTCGAGCTGCGTGGCCTGAGCGGCAAGGCGGCCAAGCGGCTGGCCGTGCTGACGTGCATGGACTCCCGCATCGACCCGCTCGGCATGCTCGGCCTGCAGCCCGGCGACGCCAAGCTGCTCCGCAACGCGGGCGCCAGGGTTACCGACGACGTGCTGCGGACGCTCGCGCTCGCGGCGTACCTCCTCGACGTCGACCGCGTGATGGTCGTCGCGCACACCAACTGCGCGATGGCCAGCGGCACCGAGGACCAGATCCACGAGCGGATCGCCGCGGCGGGCGGGCCCGACACCCGCAGCCTACGGCTGCTCACGACGACCGACCAGGAGACGGCGCTGCGTCGCGACGTGCAGCGGCTGCGTTCCTGGCCCTACCTGTCGCGGGTCACGGTCGGCGGCTTCGTCTACGACGTGGACACCGGCCGCGTGCGCACGGTGTGCTGAGCGGTCAGAGGCCGCTCGTGCCGTTCCAGCCCCACGAGAAGTAGGGCGGGCCACCGCACGGCAGGGTGACCGCGCCGCCGACGGCGAGGAAGTCGGCCTTCTGCTGCTGCCCGCAGGTGGCGCGCCGGGGCGCCTCGTGCGGATCCTCGCCGGACCGGTTGGGGATGTCGGCCGCGGGCGGCGGCTCGGTGCCGTGGTGGCCGGCGCTCGGCACGTTGCCCGCCGGCCCGCTGTCGAAGAGCACGATCGCAGAGCCCGGCCACGGTGTCGACGGGTCGAGCGCGGCGATGTCCCAGAACGGGTCGTGGTAGGGCGCGTAGCGCTGCGACACCAGCGGCGGGTAGGCGCCGCGGGCGCCGATCGTGCGCGCCTCGGTCTCCGCCGTGATGTTGGCGACCTGGTGGTCGCCGTAGGCCACCTGCAGCAGCACCTGGTGCGTCGGCGTGTCCGGCAGCCCGCCGGTCATGTGGGTCGCGTAGCCATCCGGGTCGGAGCGGTCCCACAACGTCTGGATCAGGTCGAGGATGAGCATCCGCTGCGACTGGTCCGGGTAGGCGTTGTCCAGGATCTGCGAGTAGCCGATCTGGTCGATGGCGCTGGTGGGGTCGGTCGGGTCGACCTTCGTCGGGTCGTACGCCGTCAGCGGCTGGGTGGCGACGTAGTCGCTGGAGCGCGGCAGCAGGATCGAGTAGTCCATGCCGGGCACCCCGAGCACGCAGCGGCGTACGTCCACCGACACCGCGCAGACCGTGCCGCCGTAGATGCCGCCCTGGCTGTTGCCGTCGTAGAACGCCTGGCGGGTGTCGACGAACGTCTTGCCGCCCGGCCACTGGAACGCCGGGTTCGCCGCGAACCCCTGTGGGTGCACCATCAGCCGTGCCAGGTAGAGGAACGCGAGCTCGCCTTCCTGCACGCGGTCTGTCAGCAGCGGGAAGCGCGACAGGTCGTTGAGAGCGATGACCGCGTTGGGGATGTCGAACGACGCCATGCCGAACCAGTCGGTCGCGCAGTAGAGCATCCCGTGCTCGTCGGCCATCGTCTCCTGCGGGTCGGAGTTGACCTCGCCCGCGCTGCCGAACAGCCCGTGGCCGTACTCGACCGGCCGCAGCAGCTGATGGTCCTCGTAGGCAGTCCGCCCGACGTTGCAGATGAAGTTGGCGCTGTAGGTCTGTCCCGGCGTCTGCGTCGGTGTCGCGTCGGGGTTGCTGGGGTCCAGGGCGAACTGGGACGGTTCAGGGCAGGTGTCGAAGGTGCCCTGGGTGACCGTGTCGCACTTCACCGGCGGTTCGCAGGAGGCGGCGAGGTAGCACGGCACCGTGAAGTGGCCGGTGATCCGCCGCGCGATCTTCGGGTCCTGCGCGCGGCTGAGGTCGGTGACGGAGTCGACCGTGAAGGCGGGCGCGTGCCCCTCCACCTTGCCGTCGGCCAGCTTGGTGTCGCCGAGCTGGGCGAACGCGTCGTCGCGCATCGCGAGCAGCCGGCCGGTCACGTTCCTGGTGCTCGCGGTCGTGAAGTCCCAGGCCAGGTAGAGGTCGTGACGGTCGACGCCGGCCTTGGCCAGCGTCGTGAACAGGTGCTCCATGTGCGCCCGCCGCGGGTCGCTCGCCGGTGCGGTGCCGTCGCGGTAGGAGGCGAACGCCGCCGGTGCCTCGGCGACGGTGCCGTCGTCGGTGACCAGGTGGCGCAGGGCGACGACGTAGCGGTGGCCGTCGGCGAGGTTCTCCGCGGGATGGATCATCAGGTCCTGCCGCACCGACCCGACGGTGCCGGCGGGTAGCGCACCGTCCTCCTGGGTGTACTGGTCGATCTCGACCCATACCGGCCAGCGCCGTCCGGTCTCCTCGTCGAGGAGTACGACGCCGAGGTCCGGCTCCGCGTTCATCGCCAGGTCGGTCACCGGTGGCAGGCCGGAGGGGACGAGGTCGCTGTTCTTCGTCATGCCGGGCACGACGGTGAGGATCTGCGCGCCGGCGCTGAAGCCGTCGCTGCGGTTCCACTCCTGCGGCTCGATCGGCTTTCCGGCGACGTTGCGCGGCATGCCGAGCAGCGGCAGGTCGAGCCGTCGCCCGGTGGCGCTGGTCGGGTCCGGCCGGGTGAACCAGTCGTTGGGGTAGGGGAGCAGGCACTGCGCGGTGTCCAGCGGGTCGCAGCCCTGCAGGTTCGTCGGGTCGCCGCCATGGCCGGCCCAGCCGTCTCGTGGCGGGGCCACCCAGGGACCGTGGCCTCCGCTCCTGCCGTGACCTCCGTCTCGCCCGTGGCTGCCCGAGGACGCGACGGCGGGAGTCGCCACCGCGACCGCGATTGCGAGCAGGGACAGGACCAGCCGTCGAATCATGGGCGGCGACTTCGCCGCACCGACCGGATGTTCCTGCCCGCGGGGCGTGGCGGCAGGGGCGGCCGTCCGATCTGACATACGCGTCAGACCCGCCCTTTCGCACGCTCACGTGCGGTGATAGGACCATGCCATCCGTTTCGGCAACCGAGGTCGATGGAGGCATCTGGTGAAGACGAGGGCAGCCGTGCTCAGGGGCACGGAGCGCGACTGGGACGTCGTCGAGATGGAGCTCGATCCCCCGAAGGCGGGCGAGGTGCTCCTGCGCTTCGTCGCGTCCGGCATGTGCCACTCCGACGAGCACCTTCGTACCGGCGACCTGCCGCCCTTCAAGTTCCCGATCGTCGGTGGTCACGAGGGCGCCGGCATCGTCGAAGAGGTCGGTCCGGGCGTCACCCGGCTGGCGAAGGGCGACCACGTCGTCACGTCGTTCCTGCCCTCGTGCGGGCACTGCCGCTGGTGCGCGACGGGCCACTCGAACCTGTGCGACCTGGGCGCCAACCTGCTCGCCGGCTGCCTGCCCGACGGCACCTACCGCTTCCACCTCGACGGCGAGGACGTCGGCGCGATGTGCATGCTGGGCACGTTCTCCAACCACGCGGTGGTCTCGGAGAACTCCGCCGTGAAGATCGCCGAGGACATGCCGCTCGACAAGGCCTGCCTCATCGGCTGCGGCGTGCCGACCGGTTTCGGCTCGGCGGTCAAGACCGGCGGCGTCGAGGTCGGCGACACCGTCGTCATCTACGGCATCGGCGGCATCGGCATCAACTCGGTGCAGGGCGCGGCCCTCGCCGGTGCGCGCAACATCATCGCCGTCGACCCGGTGGCCTTCAAGCGGGAGAAGGCCGAGGAGCTCGGCGCCACCCACTCCGCCAGCAGCGCCGAGGAGGCCGCCGCCATCGCGCTCGACGTCACCCAGGGTGTTGGCGCCGACAAGGCGATCGTGACCGCGGGTGTCGTCAACTCCGAGATCGTGCTCAACGCGTTCAACACGATCCGCAAGGCCGGCACGGTCGTCGTCACCGGCCTGGCCAACATGGAGCACAACCTCGAGATCCCGTCGTCGTTCCTCACCCTGTTCGAGAAGACGGTGAAGGGCTCGCTCTTCGGGTCCAGTGACCCGTTCGCCGACATCCCGAAGATGGTCGAGCTCTACCGGTCCGGTGACCTCAAGCTCGACGAGCTGATCACCAAGACCTACACGCTCGACCAGATCAACGAGGGCTACCAGGACATGCTCGACGGCAAGAACATCCGCGGCGTGATCCTGCACGACAGCTGAGCTGTTGACCGTTCCCGTCGTCGGCCTCCGGCGTGAGCGCGAGGTCCTCACCGTCGCGCTCACGCAGGGCCGTCACCTCGTCATCGAGGGCCCGCCCGGCACCGGCAAGTCCACGCTCCTGCGCGAGATCGCCCGCGAGACCAGCCGCGAGGTCGTGTTCGTCGAGGGCAACGCCGAGCTGACCCCGGCCCGCCTGGTGGGCCAGCACGACCCCTCGCTGGTGCTGCACGAGGGCTACCGCCCGGAGGGGTTCGTCGACGGGCCGCTGCTCGTCGCGATGCGCTCCGGCGCACTGCTGTACGTCGAGGAGCTCAACCGCATCCCGGAGGAGACCCTCAACGTCCTGATCACCGTGCTCGCCGAAGGCGAGATCACGGTGCCGCGGCTGGGGCTCGTGCGCGCCCAGCCGCAGTTCCGGCTGATCGCGGCGATGAACCCGTTCGACGCGGTCGGCACGGCCCGGGTCAGCCAGGCGGTCTCGGACCGGATGTGCCGCGTGGTCCTCGGCTACCAGGACGCGGCGGCCGAGCGGCAGATCGTGCGCGCCGTGACCGCGCTCGACGGCCCGGTGAGCGACGACGCGGTCGAGCTCGGGGTCGGGGTCGCGCGGGCCACCCGCGAGCACCGCGACCTGCGGCACGGTTCGTCGGTGCGCGGGGCGATCGACATGGTGCTGCTGCTGACCGGGCTGCAGCGCCTGCGCGGCGAGCGCGACCTGGTGCGCGAAACCGCGCTGGATTCGGCGTACGCCGCCTTCTCCGGCCGCGTGCGCGTCCAGGACGGCGTCGACCGCACCGCCGAGTCGGTGATCGAGGAGATCGTCGACGCGCAGTGGCCGGGCGAGCCGGGGGAGCGCAACCCGGGAAAAGCCCAGAGCCCGCCTGACGCGGCGGGCGGCAGGAGGCGGCCCGCGGGCCGCGACGACCGGTCCCCGGGCGGCAAGGGACGCACCCAGAGCCGTGACACCCTCGCGCGGCGGCACGCGGCCTTCGAGGCGGTGTCACCCGAGGTCGGGGCGCTCGACGCCGACGCTTTCGAGGCGTTGATGCGCGAGGACCCCGACGCCGCTGCGGAGATGCTCTGCGACCTGTCGACCGCGACCGACCGGGAGCTGCAGGCCGCGGCTCGGCGGCTCGCGGCCCGCGTCTTCGTGCAGATCGGGCGGGGCGTGCAGCACCGGGCGCGTGGCACCCGGCGGCTGGCGCCGGCGAAGCGCAGCGACGGCGACCTCGATCTGGATCGCACGTTCGACCGCTGGTCGGGTCACTGGCCGCCGCCGAGCGACGAGCTGGTCACCCGGCACTGGACGGCGTCCCGGCGGGCGGTCTGCCTGCTGGTGGACGCCAGCGGTTCCATGGGCGGCCGGCCGGTGTCCGTGGCGGCCGTTGCGGCAGCGGCCGTGCTGCTGGCCGCGGAGGCGCATCTGGCGACGAGCGTGCTCGCGTTCTCCGGCGGGGTCGCGACGATCCAGCCCGGAGCTGCCGCGCGCCCGGCCGAGGACGTGGTGACCGAGCTGGTCGCCCTGCGCGGGCACGGGGTCACCGACCTCGCGGCGGCGTTGCGGGCGGCCGGCGCACAGCTTGCCGGCATGAACGCCGACGAGCGCGTCGTCGTCCTCCTCAGCGACTGCCTGTCCACCTCGGGCGACGACCCGGTGACCGCGCTCGCCGGCATCGACCGGCTGCACGTGCTGTGCACCGGCGTGACCGAGGAGTCGCACGCGGCGGCTGCGGCCCTCGCGCGGCGCACCGGTGGCACCTGGCGGCCGGTCGAGCGCCTCGCCGAGGTGCCACCGGCGCTGACTGCCATGTTGGGCTGACTCCAGACCGGCAAAGGAGCTCCCGGCGATGGGCGGGAGCCCCAGCGGTCTGTCCTTCGACGGCTGCCGCGCTTACCGCGTCGGCGGCTCGATGGTCAGGCGGCGGCGTGCGGCGTCGCGGGCTGTTCGACGGTCTCCCGTCACGGATCCTGATCCTCACCACGTACGACGCCGACGAGTACCTGCACGACGCCATCCGTGCAGGCGCCGCCGGATTCCTGCTCAAGGACACGCGGCGCGACGACCTCACGCATGCGATCCGCACGGTCGCTGCCGGCGACGCGCTGCTGCACCCCGCGCTCACCCGGCGGCTGCACGAGCCGCACCCATGCCGTCGTCATGGCCTACGAACGCGGGCTCGTCGTACCCGGCCAGATCGACGTCACGTCCGCCGGGGACGCCGAGCCGGGCCGCTGACGGACGAGGGACGGGTCTGCCCATGCGGGAGAAGCTCACGTCCACCGGGAAGTGGTGGGGGATCCGCACGGCACGGCGTACGCAGGTGGATGATGTCCGCCGCTGGACTTCTGACGTGCGACACGGGGAGGCAGAGGTGGGCCGGTCAGCCGCCGAGACGTTGCGGGCGTACCTGTCGGGACAGCGAGCCGGTGTGG
This sequence comes from Mycobacteriales bacterium, assembly GCA_035690485.1. Lineage (NCBI taxonomy): Bacteria > Bacillati > Actinomycetota > Actinomycetes > Mycobacteriales > Mycobacteriales bacterium. Next base: position 19,510 of record DASSKL010000066.1, read on the forward strand.
ACGATGCACTGGGGTTCGTCGCCGCCGACGCCGTGTTCGACGTGGGTCGTGGTCGCTACGAGGGAACGCCGGAGATCCGGGCCTTCGTCGAGCGGCTCCTCGCAGTGCACTCGGTCACGTCGGTCGTCGAGCTGCGTGCCGTCTCCGACCAGGAGGCGGTGGCCTTGTTGGAGCAACGGGACGACGACCTCGGCCCACTCGGCATCGACAGCATCCGGCTCGACGTCCGAGTCGAGACGACGGACGACGGGCTGATCAAGACGTTCACCGCTCGTCCCACGCCGGAGTCGATGGCGGCGTTGAGCGCGGCGCGGAACGCCGGCCGTAGCTCCGAAGGCCTTGATCTGGCCGAACGGGCCGGGACGTTGCCGCCCCACCCGCCCGGCTGAGCGACTACCGGCTCGGGCCCCAGGCGCGACTGCGCCTATCGAGGGGTGCGGCCGGCCGGCACCTTCTTCTCAGCCGTCGTGACGTCACCGTTGTTCGCAGGCTTGCGCCGACCAGTGGTGGACGCCGCCGCGTCGCCGCTCGTGCGGTCGGCACTCGACCCGCTGCCGGTCGCCTCCGCCCTGGTCGCCGCACGGCTCGGCGCGTTCCTGCGGGTGCCCGTGCCGCGAGGTGCGCCCTTGCGAGTCCCGTTCGCCTTCGCGCGCCCGCCGACGTCGGAGCGGGCGATCGCCGTGTCGTCGGTGCCCAGGTAGGAGGAGATCACCAGCGGGTGGTCGAGCACCTCTTCCGGCGTACCCGTTGCGATGACCTCACCGAGGTGCATGCAGACCATGCGGTCCGAGATCGACGACACCAACGGGATGTCGTGCTCGATGATCGCCATCGCCGCGCCGGTCGCCTCACGCACTCGCAGCAGCACCTGCGCCAGTGACTCCACCTCGCGCTGCGCGATGCCGCTGGACGGTTCGTCGAGCAGCAGGACGCTCGGCGCGTGCGCCATCACCGCGCCCAGCTCGACGATGCGCCGCGTGCCGGTCGACAGCTCCGAGACGAACGCGTCGCGGTAGCGCTCCAGCCCCATCAGCTCGAGCAGCTCGCTGACGCACCAGGCGACCTCGGTCTCCGAGCTCTCCACGGCCCCGAGCCGCAACGTGCAGGCGAGAGGCTCGCGCACGTCGACGTGCCGCTCCAGCGCGGTGGCCAGCACCTCGGTGACCGTCATCGACGGGAACAGCCGGGCGTCCTGGAACGTGCGCCCGAGCCCACGCACCGACCGTTCCGCGGCGCCGACCGCGGTGAGGTCGCGACCGTCGAGCCGGATCCGCCCGGCATCGGGCGTGACGAAGCCGGAGCAGACGTCGAAGAGCGTGGTCTTGCCGGCCCCGTTGGACCCGATGATGCCGAGGATCGAGCCGTCGTCGACCGACAGCGTGACGTCGCGCAGGGCGTGCACCCCGCCGAAGCTTCGCGTGATGCCCGTGACCTGCAGCCGCGGGACGCGTTCGGCGTCGGGGGCCGCCCCGGGCGCCGCGACGGCGGGCCCGGTGCTGCCGCGACCGAGGAAGACCGCCCGCAGCAGGTCGTCGCGCCGGGTCAGGTCCGCGGCCGCCCCGGCGAACCGCACGGTGCCCTTCTCCATGAACACGGCCTCGTCGGCGAGCGTCGTCGCGACGTTGACCGACTGCTCGACGAGCACGACCGTCGTGCCGGCGGAGTTGATCCGGCGTACGACGCCGGTGAGCTCCGCCACGATCGACGGCGCCAGTCCGAGCGACAGCTCGTCGATCATCAGCAGCCGGGGCTTGCACATCAGCGCCTGCGCCAGCGCCAGCATCTGCTGCTGCCCGCCGGACAGCTGGCCGGCCAGCACGTCGGGGCGCTCGGCGAGCATCGGGAAGATCGCGTAGACCTCGTCGAGTGCGGCGGCGACCTGCCGTTCGTCGCGGCGGTAGAGCCAGGCCGCGAGCCGCAGGTTGTCACGCACCGACAGCCCGCCGAAGACGCCGCGACCTCCGGGCATCATCACCAGGCCCTGGCGCACCCGCTGGGCGGCGTCCATCTGGGTGATGTCGACGCCGTCGAAGAACACGCGGCCGTCGCTTGCGGGCAGCAGGCCGCAGACGACCCGCAGCAGCGACGACTTGCCGGCGCCGTTGGTGCCGAGCAGCGCGAGCATGCTGCCGTCGGGCACGTTGACGTTGACCTCGTGCAGGACCGGGTTGCGGCCGTAGGCCGCACCGACACCACTCACCGACAGCAGGCCGTCGCCGGTGACGGCCGTCGTCGGCTCGCGCGGGTAGGCGCCGGTGGCGGCCCGCTCGTCGAGGTGCTCGGCCAGGCTCGGCACCGAAAGCCCCTTGCGGCGGGCCAACCAGCGCAGCGCGGCGTCGCGGCCATCGAACAGGAGCTGCCCGAGCCCGCCGGGGATGACGAGCAGCAGCACCAGCAGCCCGGCGCCGGTCGCGAAGAGCTGCAGCGCGCCGGTCAGGAAGTACTGCACCCCTTGCACGTAGACCGCGCCGAGCAGTGCGCCCGGAAGTGACGACGCACCGCCGATGACGACCATCGTGAAGACGACCAGGCTGCTCTCCGGGCTGAAGCCGGAGAACGGCACGCCGCGCAGCCCGACGACGTAGAGCCCGCCCGCGACCCCGGCGAGCGCACCGGACAGCGCGAAGGCGGTCAGCTTCGCGCGCATGGGCTCGATGCCGTAGGACTCCGCCCCTCGCTCGTTGTCGCGCACGGCGACCACGACGCGCCCGGCGCGGCTGTGCCGGAAGTTGCGGGCGAGCCACACGGTGAACGCCGTGACGGCCAGGCACAGGTAGTAGAAGGGCAGCGGGGAGTTCAGGTCGAAGCGCTCGAGCAGCGTCGGCCGGGTGAAGCTCGACGGCGTGAGCGCCGGGAAGTAGGCCGAGTTGAGCAGGTAGGTCGACACCGGTACGCCGAACGCCAGCGTCGTCACCGCGAGGAACAGCCCGCGGATGCGCAGGGCGGGGATGCCGACGAGCGCCGCCGTGATCGCGCCGACCGCGGCCGACGCGAGCAGCGCCAGGAACAGGTCGGCGTGGGCGTGCACCAGGAGGCTCGCGGTCGTCGCAGCCCCCACACCGACGAACGCGAACTGGCCGAGGCTGATCTGGCCGGACCAGCCGGTCAGCACGACCAGCGACACGGCGATGACGCCGTAGATGGCGACGTAGGCGAGCAAGGTCACGTGCGAGACCGACAGCGCCTGCGGTACGCCGATGAGCACGGCGGCCAGCACGATCCAGGCGGTGCCGCGGGTGACGCGCACGGCGCGGAGCCGGGCGAGCACCTCGGGCACCGGCCGCACCTCGCGCACGGCGACGTGGTCGCCGAGCCCGCTGTCGTCGCTGCGCGACAGGCGCCGGCGCTGCAGCAGCAGCGCGAGCAGGACGACCACGAACAGGCCGACGTCGACGTAGGACGACCGGGGGTAGTTCCAGAACATGCCCTGCTGGAAGACGCCGATGCCCAGCGACGCGAGCACCGCGACCGGCAGGCTCTCCATGCGCGCGATGACGGCCGCGGTGAGGGGGGCCAGCAGCTCCAACGGGCCGCCCGGCTGGCCCACCTGGGGCCCGAGGATCGGCGCCGACAGCATGGCACCGATGCCGGACAGCCCGGCGGCCACGACCCAGGCCAGCAGTGACAGCCGGCGCACCGGGATGCCGAGCAGCAGCGCACGGTCGGACGACTCGGCCGCGGCGCGCACCGCGATGCCGGTGTCGCTGCGCCGGAAGAACCACGCCAACCCGGCGAGCACCACCGGCACCGTCACCAGCGCGATCACGTGGTCGCCGTTGTAGACGATCGGCCCGACCGTGAACGTCACCGGCAGCCCGGAGTGGAACGTCGTCAGCGGCTTGAGCTGCGTGAAGAACGTCGGCAGCGCGATCTGACCCGACCCGACGACCTCCGCGACGCCGATCGTGGCCACCGTCAGGATCAGCCGGGGCGCGGTGAAGAACCGGCGTACGACGACCTCGTGCACCACCACACCGGTCAGCAGCGCGGCGAGGAACCCGAGCGGGAGCGCGAGCCCGTAGGGCAGCCCGACGCCTGCGACCAGGATCACCGCAACGGCCGCGGCGAGGCCGCCGAACTCCGCCTGCGCGAAGTTGATGACCCGGCTGGCGCGGTAGATGAGCACGAGGCCCATCGCCGTGAGCGCCGTCAGCGAGCCGAGCACGACGCCGAGCAGCACCAGTCCGAACGGCAGCCCGTTGGGCAGTGCCGCGTCGGCGATCCGCCACGCGACAACGGTGCCGAGGGCGTAGCCGGCCCAGCGGGCCTCGCGCCGGGCAAGCAGGGGCTGCGCCCGGGCGAGCAGCGTGTCGATGGTCACCGGCGCGTCACTTGCCGAAGCAGCCCAGCTGCTGCCCCGGTCCGCCCCAACCCTGCGCCGAGGAGAGCAGGAACTCCTGTCCGCCGGCGCAGTTGCGGTAGCCGCCCTTCTGGCCGTCGAACTTGCTGGTCATGTTCGGGTCGTACCAACCGATCTGCACCTCGGTCGCGGGACTGTACTTGTTGTTGCCGTAGGTCCAGCGGCCCATGAACGAGTCGGCCGACGGCGGCAGGCTGAACATGCCCCGGGCGAACGCCGCCGGGGTGAGATCGGGTCCCGCCGCCTGCAGCGCGTTCATGATGTAGAGCACGGTGGCGTAGGCGACCGCGTAGTACTGCTCCCGCGGCTCGGCGCCGCCGCTCGCGAGCTTGAAGACCTTGTAGGCCTCGGTCTGCTTCAAGTCGGGGGATGCTCCGCCCATGGCGATCAGGCCGCCCCACTTGCCGCTGGCGGGTTGCCGCGCCTGCGGGTCGCCCCAGTAGGTGGATATCCACTCGGGGTTGTACTGCTGGCTCTGCGCGGCGTTCTCGAGGAAGATCGGCACCAGGGGGTCGCAGTAGCACAGGACCGTCGTCACGCCGGCCGACCGCATCTGCGCGACGATGTTGGTCGCCTGCGCCTGGTACTGCACGACGTTGATGGAGTACGACGCCTCCTTGGGCGTCACGCCGCAGGCGCCGACGCCCTTCTTGATGTCGTTGGCGATCGAGATGTACTGCGGGTTGTCGGGGTGGATCAGCCCGAAGACCCGCTTCTTCACCTGCATGGTCTTGTCGGGCGCGTAGATCGCGTTCATGCCGGCGAGCCGCTGGCAGGTCGCGTTGATGAACCAGTTGGCCGCCATGGTGCCGGTGGCGCTCGCGGACCACCAGTAGGGCGCGTACTGCTGGTAGTAGGACTGCGGGTAACCGAGCGGACCGATCGCGATCACGTGCTGCTGGGCCAGCGCCCGCCAGTAGGGGTCTGAGCCCTTCAGCGCGAACGTCGCGTCGGCGAAGGCCCCGAGCGACTTGGCGGTCGCCGCGTCGGCCTGCGCCAGGTCGGCGCCCTGGCCCTGGTCCTCGGTGATGTAGTCGCCCTGCCCCTGGAACGACTTCAGGACGACCTGGCGACCGTAGAGCTCGTACTGCTTGTTGAAGTAGGAGATGTAGGTGTTCATGTCGGCGATGAAGACGGGGTCCGGCGCCGGTGCCGACGACCCTGCCGCGGCGTTGACGGCGGCGTCCTCCTGCGAGTTGCCGAGGCGGAAGGACAGCGTGATGGTCTTCGCGGTGACGCCGGGTGCGGTCGCGCCGCCGTTGCTGCCGGTGTACTTCGGCACGCAGTTGGGCGCGTAGGCCGACCACGTCACCTGGCGCACGCCGGGCCCGCACTTCACCCCGCTGCGGGCGAGGCCGCTGGCGGCCGTCGTGGCGCCCGGCCGGCTGCTGCCGCCCTGCGACCCGCTCGACAGGCCGGCGCCGGAAGCGGCCGCGCCGCCGCCGCTGCCGCCCGACCCTGTCGCGCTGCCGCTCGCGGTGTTCTGCAGCCCGCCCGCCTGCCCGGTGCCGGCGCCCGAGCCGAGGGAGGAGCCGGTCGTGCCCTGCAACCCGTTGTTCAGCCCGAGCGCCTGGCTGCCGTTGTCGTTGGGCGTCTTCGTCGGCACCGTGACGACCACGAGCACCAGTGCGATCGCCGCGACGAGCAGGGCGAAGTAGCGACGTGCCACCCGGGCCACGTAGGCCCGGACGGCGGCCTCCACGTCGGAGTCAGCGACCGACGGGCGGTGCGGGGCAGACGGCATGGGCGGACCCTTCCGTGAGCCGTGCCGGTCCTGCGGCGCGGCGAAAATGGGTCATGCGAGTCATATATTTTGTGACTATCGCGGGACTCGGACGCCGGATCAATGCAGGTTGACCCGGTTGGTCGGAAGTGTCCAGAGACGTTGGCCGCGGCCGGTCCGCTCGGCGGTGGTGCCGCGGTGCGGGCGGCGCGCACGCCGCTTGCCGGCGCTCAGCCGGGGATCAGCCGAAGCTCAGCTCCGCGGTGGCGGCAAAGGGCTCGCTGGCCTGCTTGTTGCCGTCGAGATTCAGCTGCCCGTCGCCGTTGCTGTCGTTGAAGACCACCACGAGGGCGCAGTCGGCGGCGCCGCTGGTGACGCTGAGCGACACCGTGTTGTCGGAGACGGTGACCGCCTGGGTGCGGGCGCCGCCGCCGAACGTCGCGGCACCGGTGTCGGTGCTGCCCAGCCCGTCGGCCCGGCCGTCGTTGTTGGCGTCGGTGAAGGTGTCGGCGTAGGGGTCGCCGGTCTGGGCGCCGTTGTGCACCGAGCCGCACGGCAGCAGCGCGGCCTGCGTCGGGCCGGCCGCTCCCGGTGAGACGTAGACGCTGACCGGGATCGACTGGCCCGTGGCCGCGTGGGCGTCTCCCCCCGGCCGCACGATGTAGGTCTGGTCCTGGCCGAAGACCGACGTGGCGAGGTTGAAGTCGCGGATGTTGGCCTCGAGGTCGCGGGCCAGGAACGCCGCCATCTGGCCCCGCAGCACCGGCGCGCCGGGGTCGTAGACATAGGGGTTGGTCGTGCTGACGCCGCCCGTGATCCCGGCGGACGCGATCGCGTTGATGTTGGCCTGGTGCACGTCGCTGTCGTCGTCGTCGAAGTAGTCGTTGGTCGTCGCGTAGCCGCGCCGGCCGTCGCTGCGGCTGAGCTGCGTGTCGATGTAGGTCTGCGCGCTGTTGATGAACGTCGCCATCTGGTCGCGGTAGACGACGTCGCCCGGCCGGAAGTGCGTCGAGTCGAAGCCCTTGACGACGCCCGCGTTGGCCAGGCTGTTGATGGCCGACTTGATCGTCGTCCACGGGCACGACGCGTCGCTCGGCGCGCAGTTCGGCATCGAGTCGACGTCGGTGAACCCGTGCGACCGGTCGTCGGTCGGCGCGACACCCATGCCGTCGAGGAAGTTCCAGATGTAGACGGCCATCTGCATGCGCAGCACCGACTGCTCGGGCGCGTAGTGCGTCGCGTCGACGCCCGTGGTGATCGCGTAGTCCCAGATGCAGTTGATCTGGCGCTGGAACGGGCTGGTGCCGATGTCGGTGAAGTCCGCGGCGAGCACCCGGCTGCCCGGGCAGGCGTTGGCCTGGTCGTCGATGATCGAGACCTGCACGCCCGCCGTGTGCGCCAGGGCCGGGCCGGTCCCGGCGAGCAGCGTCCCCAGGACTGTCGCGGCTACCAGGGACAGGCGGGACAGCGGCGCGCGCACGGTCGGCTCCTTCGGCCTACGACGGATCGGACCCGAGCCTACGAAGCCCCGGCGGGGATGTCCGCTACCCACGCGGATGGGCCACGTGCTAGGAACCTGACATGCGCATCAGCATGCCGCTGGCCTACGCCGGCAACTTCACCCAAGCGGTCGACCAGGTCGTCGAGCTCGAGAAGGCGGGGCTCGACGTGGTGTGGGTCGCCGAGGCCTACGGCTTCGACGCCGCGACGCTGGCCGGTTACGTCGCCGCGCGCACCGAGCGGGTGCAGATCGGCTTCGGCATCCTGCCGATCTACTCCCGCACCCCCGCGCTGCTCGCCCAGACGGCGGCCGGGCTCGACTACGTCTCCGGCGGGCGCGCGATCCTGGGCCTCGGCGCGTCGGGCCCGCAGGTCATCGAGGGCTGGCACGGGCTGCCCTACGACCGCCCGCTGGCCCGCACCCGGGAGATCGTCGACATCTGCCGGCAGGTCTGGCGCCGCGAGCGCCTCACCAACGACGGCATCTACCGCATCCCGCTGCCGGAGGGGCAGGGCACCGGCCTCGGGAAGCCGCTGAAGATGATCACCCATCCGGTGCGCGAGCACATCCCGGTCTTCGTGGCCTCGCTCGGCCCGAAGAACGTCGAGATGACGGCCGAGGTCGCCGACGGCTGGCTGCCGATCCTCTACATCCCCGAGAAGGCGGCCGGCGTCTGGGGCGACTCCCTCGCCAAGGGCGCGGCCAACCGCGACAGCAGCCTTGCCCCGCTGGAGATCGTCGCCGGCGGCATGCTCGCCATCGGCGACGACGTCGAGGGCATCCGCGACTTCTCCCGCCCGATGGTCGCGCTGTACGTCGGTGGCATGGGCGCCAAGGGCCGCAACTTCTACAACGACCTGGCCCGCCGCTACGGGTTCGAGGCCGAGGCCGAGGAGATCCAGGACCTCTACCTGTCGGGCAAGAAGGACGAGGCCGCCGCGAAGGTGCCCGCGGACTTCCTCGAGAAGACCAACCTCGTCGGCTCCGAGGGCTACGTGAAGGAGCGGGTCGCGGCCTACAAGGAGGCCGGCGTCACGATGCTCCAGGTCAACCCGGTCGGGCCCGACCCCGTCCGGATGATCGCCCAGCTCAAGGAGTGGGTCTCCTAGTGCCCTTGTCGTCGCTGTCCCGCAGCATCGCGGGACGGGTCGCCCTGGTCACCGGCGCGGCCAGCGGCATGGGCCGGGCCACCGCGCGGTTGTTCGCCGACGAGGGAGCCCGGCTGGCGCTTGTCGACCGCAGCGCGGACCAGCTGGCCGAGGTGGCCGACGAGATCCTGGCCGCCGGCGGCGAGGTCCACACGTGGGCGGTCGACGTCAGCGAGCCGGCCGCGATCGAGACGACGGTCGCCGAAGTGGGCGAGCGGTTCGGCGGGCTCGACATCCTCGTCAACAACGCCGGCGTCTCGCTGCCGGCGCCCATCGACGGCGAGGGCTACGAGCAGGCCTGGGTGGCGACGTTCGCGGTCAACCTCACCGCGCACGCGCGGTTCATCCGGGCCGCGCTGCCCCAGCTGGTCCGCAACGCCGACGGGCGCGTCGTCAACATCGCCTCGACGGAGGGCCTGGGCGCGACGGCCTACATCTCGCCCTACACGGCGTCGAAGCACGGGGTCATTGGGCTGACGCGAAGCCTGGCCGTCGAGCTCGGTGCGCGCGGCGTCACTGTCAACTGCGTCTGCCCCGGGCCGATCCGCACCGGCATGACCGCCGGCATCCCGGACGACGCGAAGGCCAAGTTCGCCCGGCGGCGGGTGCCGCTGCGCAGGTACGGCGACCCCGAGGAAGTCGCCCACGCGACGCTCGGCCTGGTGTTGCCGGCGGCGTCGTACATCAACGGTGCCGTTCTCGTCGTCGACGGCGGGATGACCGCCCAGAACACCTGAGGCCTACGCCTGCGGCGAGCCCCAGAGGTCATCGGCCGCGGGGCGCGGCGCGGCACCCGGGTGGACGTCGCGCAGCCGGTAGTAGCTCAGGGTCAGCGCGAGCGCGGTGAAGGGCGCGAGCAGCGTGCCCGAGATGATCGTCGACAGGAAGTCGCGCGCCCACGGCGCGAGGGCGAACAGGATCACGCCGATGATGAAGCCCACCACGATGTAGACGACCATCGTCAGCACGAGCACACCGAACATCGCCCAACCGTGCCCCCGGACCAGGTCGGTGCTGCGGCGGAAGGCCTCGGTGACCCCGCGGCCCTCCAGCACGATCACCGGCACGATCAGCGCGAGGAACGTGATCAGCACGAGCCCCGGCACGATCAGCAGCAGCAGGCCGATCGCGACCGCGATGCCCGCGAGGATCGAGGCGCCGGCGACGGTCCCGACGCGTGGCCGGGCCGCCTGCACGGTCTCGGCCATCGACAGGTCGACCCGGCCGTCGCGGACGTCCTCGACCGCCTTGACGAGGGTGGCCTGCAGGACGAAGACGCTGAGCACCGACACGATGAAGGCCAGGAAGGCCCCGAAGGCGCCGAGCAGGCCGATGAGCACCGCCTCCAGCGCGGCGGCCACCAGGTAGATCACGAACGCGATCGGCAGCAGGTGAGCCGCGTGGCGCCGGTACATCGCCCACGACTCGGAGATGACGCCTTGCAGTGGGTTCATGATCGTCACGGTACACGCCGAACTCAGGTGATCCGGGCCGGCGAAACGCGGGGCAGTCCTGGAGTCTGCGGCCTGCCGGCGCGGGCGCGCGTGCACGTCGTTCGTGCGCGAAGGCCCGCGCACCCGTGGTGCGCGGGCCTTCGTCGGTCCCTCGGCGAACTACCAGTAGTGCCGGCGTCCGCCGACCGCCCGACCCATGGCACCCATCACCCACAACGCCGCGCCGACGGCGGCGAGAATGAGCCCGATGACCCACAGGGCATAAATTCCTAGGACGAACCCGACAATGAGCAGAATCACGCCCAGAAGAAGCACGACGCACCTCCGACGAATTTGCGGTCGGCGCGGGGGTGTCCGACCACTGGTGCGGCTGTATATGCCCTTATTCGGCAAGGGGAATCGCCGCTCGGCGAACGAAAGGAAGCCGTGACAACGAATTCGGACATTTCTGGCAAAGAAACGTCGAGCCACGACCGAAATCTCGACGTCGACCGCGTCAACGCATTGGCGCTGCACGTCTGGCGCTTCAAGCAGGGTGAGGTCGTCGCCCTGATGATTCATCTGGGCGACCGGCTCGGTCTCTACCGGGCGATGGACGGTGCCGGACCGCTGACTGCCGCCGCCCTCGCCGAGAGCACCGGCCTGCAGCCGCGCTGGCTGCTGGAGTGGCTGCGTTCCCAGGCCGCCGCCGGGCTGCTGGACACCGACGACGGAGAGACGTTCACTCTCTCGCCGGAGGCAGCCGCGGTGCTCGCCGACGAGGACGGCAGCCTGTGGTTCGCCGCGGGCGCCTTCCAGGGCGGGGTGGCGCCGCCGGACATCGTCGACCGGTTGGCCGACGCGTTCCGCACCGGCGTCGGTCTGAGCTACGACGACCTCGGCCCTTCGGCGGCGCACCACGTCGAGCGGATGCTCGGTCCCTGGGCGCGCCAGGCGCTGGTCCCCGTGATCCTCCCGGCGCTCGGCGGCGTGTCGGCCGCGCTCGAGAAGGGAGCACGAGTCGCGGACGTCGGCTGCGGCTCCGGCGTCGCACTGATCGCCATGGCCACGGCGTTCCCCGCCTCGCGGTTCGAGGGCTACGACCCGTCGCGCCACGCTGTCGAGCGGGCCCGGGCACAGGTCGCTGCGGCCGGTCTCGACAACGTCGAGGTGCACGCCGCGCCCGCCGAGCAGCTGCCGTCGGAACCGGCGTACGACCTCGTCCTCACCTTCGACTGCCTGCACGACATGCCGCACCCGCAGGCCGCGATCACCGCGATCCGCCGGGCGCTGAAGGACGACGGCGTCTGGCTCATCAAGGACATCCGTGCCAAGCAGCGCTGGCAGGACAACCTGCGCAACCCGTTGCTCGCGATGATGTACGGCACATCGGTCGCGACCTGCATGTCGTCGGCGCTGTCGGAGCCGGGCGGTGCGGGGCTCGGCACGTTGGGCTTCCCGACCGAGCTGGCCGAGCGCATGGTCCGCGACGCCGGGTTCACGCGGTTCGTCGTGCACGACTTCGACGACCCGGCCAACCTCTACTACGAGGTGCGTCCGTAGGCCTCTTCGCGGGTACCCACTCCGGCCGTCGGCCCACCAGGATCGCCCTGCGATACTGGTTGCGGTACGGAGGTGGAGGATGCAGGGATCGGACGATTCCCGGTCCCGGATAGCCGGTGACCTGACCGCGCCCGCGCCGGTGCGACCGGACGGAGGGCCGACCGCACTGCACCACCTGGGCGACTTCACCGCGACCCCGCGGATGCTCGTCATCACCGCGCTCGCGCTGCCGATCGGTGCGGTCAGTGCCGTGGTGGCCTGGGCGCTGCTGCGGCTCATCGGCCTCATCACCAACCTGATCTTCTACAACCGCGTCGACACCAAGCTGGTGGCGCCGGGCGCGGGCCACCACTACTGGGCCGTCGTGCTGCTGGCGCCGGTCTTCGGCGGTCTCGTGGTCGGGCTGATGGCGCGCTACGGCTCGGAGAAGATTCGTGGCCACGGCATGCCGGAGGCGATCGAGTCGATCCTCACCGGCGGCAGCAAGGTGCAGCCGCGGGTCGCGCTGCTCAAGCCCGTCTCGTCGGCGATCGCGATCGGCACCGGTGGGCCGTTCGGTGCCGAGGGTCCGATCATCATGACCGGTGGGGCCTTCGGGTCGCTGTTCGCCCAGTTCCTGCGGCTGACCGCGGACGAGCGCAAGACGCTGCTCGTCGCCGGCTCCGCCGCCGGCATGGCCGCCACCTTCAACGCGCCCCTGGCCTCCGTGCTGCTCGCCGTCGAGCTGCTGCTCTTCGAGTGGCGCCCGCGTAGCTATGTGCCAGTGGCCGCCGCGGTGTCGGTGGCCACGATCATTCGCGGGCCCATCCTCGGCACCGGCCCGATCTTCAAGGTGCCACTGACCTCCCTTCACCTCACCGGCTCGGTTTACGGGCTGTGCGTCGTGTCGGGCATCGCCGCCGGCATCCTCGCGCTGATCGCGACCGTGCTCGTCTACGCCGCCGAGGACGGGTTCCGCAAGCTGCCGATCCACTGGATGTGGTGGCCCGCGATCGGAGGCCTGATCATCGGCGTCGGCGGCCTGATCGTGCCCCAGGCCCTCGGCGTCGGCTACAACGTCATCGGCCAGGAGCTCAGCGGGCGCATCTCGCTCGGCCTGGTCGGCGGCATCCTCGTCGTCAAGACGCTGATCTGGTCGTTGTCCCTGGGGTCCGGCACCTCCGGCGGCGTGCTGGCGCCGATGTTCATGATCGGTGGAGCACTGGGCGCGGTCGAGGCCACCGTCTTTCCCGGTGTGGGGCCGGGATTCTGGCCCCTGATCGGCCTCGCCGGGGTGCTGGGCGGGGTCATGCGTTCGCCGTTCACCGGCGTCATCTTCGCCCTCGAGCTGACCCATCGCATGGACGCGCTGCTGCCGTTGCTGATCGGCGCCTCGACGGCGTACGCCGTGTCCGTGCTGGTGCTCAAGCGCTCGGTGCTGACGGAGAAGGTCGCGCGGCGCGGGTTCCACCTGTCCCGCGAGTACGACGTCGACCCGCTCGAGATCCTGCTCGTGCGCGAGGTCATGACCTACGACCCGATCACGTTCCGCGACGGGACGCCGCTGCGTCAGGTCATCTCGGTGTTCCTGCGCGACGGCCGCCCGACGGTCGGTCCGGAGCATCGGCAGCGGCTGTACCCGGTGCTGTCGGCCGACGGCCGGTTCCGCGGCGTCGTAACCCGCCGGGACATCATGCGCGCGGCGTTCGACGACGTCGACACCGCCGGCGCGATCGACCGGCTCATCATCCAGCCCGTGGTCGTGCATCCCGACGACACCATGCGCCAGGCGGCCTACGTCATGGCCGAGCGATCCTTCACCCGGCTGCCCGTCGTCGACCGTGACGACCCCGGGAAGCTGATGGGCATGGTCTCGCTCGACCAGCTGCTGAAGGGCCGGCTGCGCGACCTGCGCGAGGCCCGCGAGCACGAGCGGGTGCTCAGCCTCCGCGCGCTGATCCCGTCCGGCACCGGCCGCTTCTCGCTGGTCATCGGCCGCGCCCCGCTGGCCGACGAGGCCAGCGGGAAGGACGAGGCAGAGGCCCCGGACGAGGTGGAGGAGCCGCTGCCGCGGTCATGAGGCCGGATGGATGCCCTCGGCCGGGGGCTCGTCCGGTGCCGGCGCGACGTCCTTGTGCCCGGGGAGCACGTCGTGCTCGTTGCGGTGCCAGACGGGGGAGTCGGTCGCCGTCTCGACGTTGAAGCCGTAGTCGAAGACCAGCGTGCCGCCCATCGTCGCGCCGGTCGTGACGAGCAGGGCGGTCACCGTCGACAGCACCGCGACCCACCAGGCCGCGGCATTCAGGTCGGAGCCGGCCGAGTAGCGCAGCCCGATGTCGGCCAGGGCCAGCAGCGTGACGGTGATCATCGTGATCGCGTGCGCGTTGATCGTGCGCCGCGCCTGGGTGCCGGGCTCGCTCGAGCGGTGCCAGTCGGCCCAGCCGGTCAGCGCGGCCAGCACGGAGACGATCGCGCCGGCGATGAACGCCCACCCACCCGCGTGGTAGAGCTCCCGGGCCAGGGTGGGTGCCTCGTGCCGGGCGGCGAGGCTCGACAGGTCGAAGCCCGCCGCGAGCAGGTACGCCGTGATCGGCACGTCGGTCAACGGTGGGTGGAACGGCTTGCCGGCCCACCCACGCAGGCCGTGGAACTCACGGCCGCGGATCGTCAACGAAGGAGCGAACGAGAACCGGCGCATGGCGGCCTCCAGGCTGCCGTAGCAATAATTAGTGCTAGTGATACGGCCCTTCCGGTACGACGTCAAGCCCACTAGACTTGCTGGCGTGTCGTGGTCGGTCGTCGGTGTGCTGGCCGAGCCGACCCGACGGGCGGTCTACGACGCGGTGCGCCAGGCCGCCGAGCCGGTCACCCGCGACGAGATCGCCGCCGCCCTCGACATGGGGCGCCCGCTGGCGGCGTTCCATCTCGACAAGCTCGCGGAAGCCGGGCTGCTCGCGGTCTCCTACGCGCGGCCGCCGGGCCGTGGCGGGCGGGGCGCCGGGCGTCCGGCCAAGCGCTATGCGGTCGTCGACGGCGAGGTCTCGATCTCGGTGCCCGCCCGACGTTACGCGCTGGCCGGCCAGATCCTCGCCGAGGCAGTGGCCACCGCCCCGGCCCGCGGCGACCCCCGCGCGCACACGCTGGCCGTCGCGCGGGCGCGGGGCGAGCAGCTGGGCAGGGAGTCGGGGCCGAGCACCGGCCGGTCGCGCCGGCGGGCGCTCGATGCCATGGAGGAGCGGCTCGCGGCACTCGGCTACGAGCCGGCTCGCGACAACGAGCACCTCGTGCTGCGCAACTGCCCCTTCCACGCGCTCGTCGAGGTTGCTCCCGAGCTGGTCTGCGAGCTCAACCACGCGTTCCTCGAGGGCATGCTCACCGGCGCCGGGGTCGGCGACCGGCTGGCCGGTGCGCTGGAGCCCGCGGAGCAGCGCTGCTGCGTCTGCATCCATCCGCGCAGCGACTGACCAGGCCTATGGCAGGGCGAGGACGGCGAGCGGGATGGCGGCCATGGCGACCACCACACCGATCTGCGAGTAGCGGCGTGCGGAGGTCGGGCTGTTGACGAGGCGCGCAGCCTGCCACCAGAGGACGGCCGACAGCGACCCGGTGACGGCGATGTTGGGCCCGATGTCCAGCCCGAGCAGCAGCGCGCGCGGATGGGCGGTCGGGTGTGCGGACAGCAGCGCCGCGGCCGGCAGGTTGTTGAGCAGCACGGCCGCTGCCGCGCCGGTATAGGCCGTGCCCCAACGGCCGGCGTCGGCGAGCGCGTGCGCCGGCCCGAGCCAGGTCCGGCCCAAGGTGCCCGCGGCTACGGCGAGGCCGAACAGTCCCGCGACCGTCGTGACGTCGATCGCGCCGGTCAGTCGCCGTCGCGCGTCACGGTTGGCGGCGAACAGGGCCACCGTCGTACCGGCTCCGATCGCGAGCACCGGAAGGGCAGGATCGGGCGACGCGAGCAACGCCACGGTCACCGCGGCGATGGCCACGCTGCTCAGGTAGGGCCGGTGCGGTGGCGGCCGATGGGTCTCTGCTCGCGCGCCCCGGTGACCGCGAAGCAGGACGGCCGTCACTGCGGCGGTCACCACGACGGCGACCAGCCATGCGGGCCAGAGTCGTGCGGCGAACTGCGTGCCGGCCAGGTGGTCGCGCTGCAGCACGATGAGGTTGGTCAGGTTGGAGCCCGGCAGCAGCAGCGAGGCCGAGTTGGCGACGAACACGCAGCCATAGAGGAACGCCTGCTCGCCGGCCTCCTGGCGGCGCGCCAGCAGCACGAGCACCGGGGTCAGGAAGAGGACGGCGGTGTCGAGGTTGAGCAGCACCGACGTCGCCGCGACCAGCGCCATGCTCGAGGCGTAGCGCAGCCACGGCCGGCCGGGCAGCCGGTCGAGCGCTGCCGCCATCCCCGTGAAGGCACCGTCCTGCGCCGCCGCGAACCCGACCAGCAGCAACCCGATCACGAGGACGAACGCCGGCCACACCTGGCTCGCCGCCGTCGAGGCGGACCGCGGTGCCGAAGCGGCCGCGACGATGCTCGCCACGGCGCCGGCGAGGAGCACCATGCGCGGCAGGCCGAGCGCGCGCAGCTTTCCTGCCGGCACCGGGCCTCCTCGTCGTCGCTACAGTCTCGCGCATGGCGCGCATTCCCCTGGTGGACCCGGACGATCCCGCCGCCGACCCGCAGGCCGCGGCGATCCTGCACCGGATCCGCGACGCGGTCGGCACGGACCTCAACGTCTACCGGGGCGTCGCGAACCACCCGAAGGTGTTCGCCGCGCTGACGCAGTTCGGCCCGCCGGTCTACATGGCCAACTCCCTCACGCCGGCGGAGCGCGAGCTCGCCTACCTGACGGCCAGCGTCGTCAACCGCTGTCACTATTGAGTGCCCACCCACGTGCTGCTCGGTCGAGTGGCAGGCCTGACGGAAGAGAAGCTCGCGCACCTGGGTGACGACCCGCTGCCCGACGGGCTCTACGAGCCGCAGGAGCGCGCGATCGTCCGTTACGCGCAGGCGTCGACCCGCATGGACCCCATCACCGACGAGCTCTACGCCGAGCTGTCGGCGCACTACCCGGTCGAGAAGATGATCGAGATTTGCTTCACCATCGGGCTGTCGAACCTCATCAACCGGTTCCACGCGACGTTCCTGACCGACGTCGACCCGATGACCCAGGACGCCCTCGCGCCCTCGTGTCCCTTGCCGCTGCCCGAGGCCCGCCGCTAGGTCCGGCCCCGCCGCGCGCGTGGTGCGGTCAGCTCTCAGGACGATCGTGGACGTCGGAACCGGCGGTGGACGGGAAGACCGGCGACCGCTTGCCGAATGTACCCCCTGGGGGTATGGTTGCCCCGTTGGGAGCAGGTACCCACCCGGGGTATGGAGGCCAGATGACGCACGGTACGCCGGGCTACCACGACAGCAAGGACGCGCAGCTCAAGCGGCTGCGGCGCATCGAAGGCCAGATCAGGGGCCTGCAGCGCATGGTCGAGGAGGAGCACTACTGCATCGACGTGCTCACGCAGGTGAGCGCGGCCACCAAGGCGCTGCAGTCCTTCTCGCTCGGTCTGCTCGACGAGCACCTCGCGCACTGCGTGATGGAGGCCGCCGCCAAGGGCGGCTCCGAGGCGGACGCCAAGGTGCGCGAGGCCTCCGACGCCATCGCACGCCTCGTCCGCAGCTGACCTACCCACGACAAGGAGATCTCCGATGACCACCACCGCGCGCTACACCGTCAGCGGCATGACCTGCGGCCACTGCGTCTCCGCCGTCACCGGTGAGATCACCGCCCTCCCGGGGGTGCAGTCGGTCGACGTCGACCTCGTCGAGGGCGGCGAGTCGACGGTCGTCGTCACCAGTGCTGCCCCGCTGGCCGAGCAGCAAGTTCGCGAGGCGGTCGACGAGGCCGGCTACGAGCTGACCGGCAGCCAACCATGAGCGTCGAGACCGGGCAGCACACGGTCGAGCTGGCCATCGGCGGCATGACCTGCGCCTCCTGCGCGGCGCGCGTCGAGAAGAAGCTCAACCGCATGGACGGCGTCACCGCCAGTGTCAACTACGCGACGGAGAAGGCCAGGGTCACCTACGCCGACGGCGTGCGTCCCCAGGACCTCGTCGCGACGGTCGAGGCCACGGGCTACACGGCCGCGCTGCCGCAGCCCCGCGCCGCGGCGCCCGGTCCAGCGCCGGAGCAGCCCGACCCGAGCGCGTCGCTGCGCCAGCGGCTGCTGACGACCCTCGTGCTCGCCGTACCGGTCATCGTGCTGGGCATGGTGCCCGCGCTGCAGTTCGACTACTGGCAGTGGCTGTCGTTCACGCTGGCCGCGCCGGTCGTGACGTGGGGGGCGTGGCCCTTCCACCGCGCCGCGCTGACCAACCTGCGACACCGCGCGACGACGATGGACACCCTCATCTCGCTGGGCGTGCTCGCGGCTTTCGGCTGGTCGGTCTACGCGCTGTTCGTCGGCGGGGCCGGCGAGCGCGGGATGACGATGCCGTTCACGCTGGTGCCGTCGCAGGGCGGCGGCGCGGACGAGATCTACCTCGAGGTGGCCGCCGGCGTCACGCTGTTCATCCTGGCCGGGCGCTACTTCGAGGCGCGGGCCAAGCGCCGGTCCGGTGCCGCGCTGCGTGCGCTGCTCGAGCTCGGAGCCAAGGACGTCGCGGTCCTTCGGGGTGGCGTCGAGCTGCGGGTGCCGGTCGAGCAGCTCGCGGTCGGTGACGAGTTCGTCGTCCGGCCGGGGGAGAAGGTCGCCAACGACGGCGTCGTCGTCACCGGCACGTCCGCCCTCGACGTGTCGATGCTGACCGGCGAGTCGGTGCCCGTGGAGGTCGGTCCCGGCTCTGCCGTGGTCGGCGCCACCGTCAACGCCGGCGGGCGGCTCGTCGTGCGGGCCACCCGGGTCGGCGGCGACACGCAGCTCGCGCAGATGGCCCGCATGGTCGAGGAGGCGCAGAACGGCAAGGCGCAGGTGCAGCGGCTCGCCGACCGCATCTCCGCGGTCTTCGTGCCAGTCGTCATCGTGCTCGCCCTCGGCACCCTCGCCGTCTGGCTCGGCACCGGCCACCCGGTCGAGACGGCGTTCACCGCCGCCGTCGCGGTGCTGATCATCGCGTGCCCCTGCGCGCTCGGGCTGGCCACCCCGACGGCCCTGATGGTCGGGACCGGCCGCGGCGCGCAGCTCGGCATCCTCATCAAGGGGCCCGAGGTGCTCGAGTCGACCCGCCGGGTCGACACCGTCGTGCTCGACAAGACCGGCACGGTCACGACCGGCCGGATGGCCGTGCACGCCGTCGTCGTCGCACCGGAGGTCGAGCGTCGCGAGCTGCTGCGGCTGGCCGGCGCGACCGAGCACGCCTCCGAGCACCCGATCGCCCGAGCGATCGCCACCGCGGCGCAGGCCGAGGTCGGCGAGCTGCCGGCCGCCGAGGAGTTCGTCAACGTCGAAGGGCTCGGCGTGCAGGCCGTCGTCGACGGCCGGGCGGTGCTGGTCGGGCGGCCCGCGCTGCTGGCCGACTGGAGCATTGCCCTGCCCGACGACCTGCAGGCCGCACTCGCGGCAGCCGAGGCCGAGGGGCGTACGACGGTTGCCGTGGCATGGGACGGCGCGGCCCGGGGGATCGTCGTCGTCGCCGACACGGTCAAGCCGACGTCGGCCCAGGCGATCGCAGAGCTGCGGGACCTCGGCCTGCGCCCGGTCC
This sequence comes from Mycobacteriales bacterium, assembly GCA_035690485.1. Classification (NCBI taxonomy): domain Bacteria; kingdom Bacillati; phylum Actinomycetota; class Actinomycetes; order Mycobacteriales; species Mycobacteriales bacterium. The sequence continues at coordinate 38,910 of DASSKL010000066.1, forward strand.
TGCTCACCGGTGACAACGCCGCGGTCGCCGCGTCGGTCGCCCGCGAGGTCGGCATCGCGGCCGACGACGTGATCGCCGAGGTGCTCCCGGCCGGCAAGGTCGACGTCGTCAAGCGTCTCCAGGACTCCGGCGCCGTCGTCGCGATGGTCGGCGACGGGGTCAACGACGCCGCTGCGCTGGCGCAGGCCGACCTCGGGTTGTCGATGGGCACCGGCACCGACGTCGCGATCGAGGCGAGCGACCTCACGCTCGTGCGCGGGGACCTGCGCACGGCCGTCGACGCGATCCGGCTGTCCCGCCGGACGCTGCGCACGATCAAGGGCAACCTCTTCTGGGCCTTCGCCTACAACGTCGCGGCCCTGCCGCTGGCCGCGGCGGGCCTGCTCAACCCGCTGCTCGCGGGAGCAGCGATGGCGTTCAGCTCGGTGTTCGTCGTCAGCAACAGCCTGCGGCTGCGCCGGTTCCGGCCGTGACCGGCGACGACGCGAGGGTCGCCCTGGTCGAGACCAGCCGCCGGATGGTCCGTGACGGGCTCTGCATCGGTACGTCGGGCAACCTGAGCGTCCGGGCCGGCGACGACATCTACGTCACGCCGAGCGGCGTCCAGGTCGACGACCTCGTGCCGGCGGACATCTGCGTCGTCGACCCGGCCGGCGCGGTGCGCAGCGCACCGCGCCGGGTGACCTCCGAGCTGCCGCTGCACCTGGCGGTCTACGCCGCGAGCGACGTGGCCGGTGCCGTCGTACACACCCACTCCCCCTACGCCACGGCGCTGTCGACGGTGGCGGTCGAGCTGCCCGCGATCCACTACACGATCAACGCGCTCGGCGGCCCGGTGCGGGTCGCGCCCTACGCGACGTTCGGCACGCCGGAGCTCGCCGGTCACGTGCGACGGGCGATCGACGGTCGTTTCGCCGCGATCCTTGCCAACCACGGCACGGTCGCTTATGCCGAATCGCTGGCGGAGGCCTACCGCCGGGCCGAGCTGCTCGAGTGGCTGGCGACCCTCTACTGGCGGGCCTGCCAGATCGGGGCGCCGGCCATACTCACCGAGGCCCAACTCGGCGCGGTGCGCGAGCAGGCCCGGCGTACCGGCTACGGCGACTCGCTGGCGCCGTGAGTCAGCGACCGACGAGGCTCGACCGGCCGTCGGTGCCCCACCACGAGGCCGTCGTCCGGGTGCCTTCCACGCGTGGGCCGATCTCCTCGTAGAGCCGCCGGTAGCCGGTGTGAGCGATCCGCCACGCGTCGCCCACCCTCACGTAGCGGTCCTCGTAGTAGGAGGCGCCACGCACCACGAGTCCCGGCTCCTCCAGCACGACGACGTCCTGCAGTGCCCACGAGCCGGTCGCGCTGCGCCCGTCCTCGCTCAGGCCGATCTCCGGGTGGCCGACCAGGTGGCTGGTCAGGATCCGCTCGGACCCCATCGAGGTGGTCAGGAACCCGACGATCTCGGCCCGGCCCGTGAGAGTGATCGCCCCTCCGCCGTACGACGCGGTGCCGTCCTCGACGAACAGCTCACCCAGCTCGGTGAAGTGCTTCGTGTCGAGCAGCCGGCAGTAGCGGTACTTCAGCTGACGCAGCGCTTCGACGTCGACCAGCTGTGCGGCGCTCGGCGTCGTGAAGTGGCGGGCCTCCATGGGCAGCGGATCGTAGCCGGGCAGCGAGGTTAGCCGCGCGGCGACGTCCGGGTAGGAACGGTGCATGGGACTCATGGACAAGGCCAAGAACACCGCAGAGGAAACCGTAGGCAAGGCCAAGGAGACGACGGGCCGGGTGACCGGTGACCGTTCGATGGAGGCCGAGGGCAAGGTCGACCAGACCAAGGGCGACCTCAAGCAGGCGGGCGAGAAGGTGAAGGACGCCTTCAAGTAAGACGTCCACCGCCCGCGTTCAGCGCAGTGCGGGTGCCTGCACGGCTGCTGCGTCGGCGACTGCTCGGCGCAGCAGCCGCAGCCCGTCCAGGAGCTGCCGGTCGGTGCGCCCGTCGAGGGAGCGCCCGGTGCGGCGTGCGATCCCGCGCAACTCGGCGGTCAGCTGGGAGGCGGGTGCGTCCGATCTACGAGCACTCGTCACGCAATAGGTATCGGCGCGGCAGTTGCCGCAATTGAGTGTTGTTGCCGGCAACGTTGCCGGGTGAGCGCGATCGCGTCGGCGAGCAGCCGGCGCAGCGCGACGTCGGCGTGCGGGCCGGCCACCCGGGCGATGTCGAGGACGGCGCCGTGAATCGCGCGCCCACCGGGGCCGTGCAGGTGGCTGCGCAGCAGCCGCCGGCGCCACCAGGTGAGCGGTCGCGGGTCGGCCGCCCGTCGCTCGCTGACCCGAAGCGCGTGGGTCAGGAAGAACCGGTCGGCCGGCCGTGCACCGTCCAGGGCGCGCCGGCAGCAGAGCGCGACGATCTCCGCGCCGACGCGCTCGTCCGCCGCGGAGGTACCGATCACCGAAGGGATCATCGGCACCAGCGCCGCGCGGCCGGTGTCGCTGCTGCGGTCGTTGACCGCCCGCGCCAGCATGCCGAGCGCCGGGTGGGCCGAGCGCGGATGGTCGCTCCATCGTTCGCCGGCCAGCAGCGAGGCGATCTCCATGAAGCAGCCGCCTTGTTCGGGGCTGGCATGGCGGCCGGGGGACAGGATCGGGATCAACGTCGGCACCGTCATCGGAGACTCCCATCGCGCGCAGCCGACAGAGCAGGGAGCAGGGGTCCGAGACCCTCGTCGATCCTCCCCCTGGATCCCCGTGTTGGCCATACCCCTTCGCCGTCAGTCACGCGCGACTCCGGGCTCGCGCCGCTGCGTCAGCCCGCGGTCCAGTCGTCGAAATCGGTGGCGCGCTCTCCTGAGCGCAGCCGGCGGTCGATCGGGAAGCGCAGCTCGGTCGCGGCCACCACGAGAAGCAACGCGATCGGGATGGCGACGCAGCGCAGCTGCCAGCGATGTTGCAGGTAGCCGCCGAGGATGCCGCCCGCGGCGTAGACGCACCAGATGCCAGCGACAAGCCCGATCCGCCGTCCGGAGGGCTGTCCCGGCTGGACTCCCACCTCGGCGCGCAGGTAGCTCGGCTGGTTGCGCTGCAACGGTCCCCGGAGCAGGAGCCCGGCCAGCTCGTCGGACAACTGGGTCAGCATCCCCGACACGTACGTCGTGCGTACCGTGCGGCCGCTGATCTGCTGCAGCGTCGAGGTCTGCAGCCCCATGGCGATGACGGCCAGCGCGGCCAGCCCGTAGTACGTCGCGGTGTCTCTGCGCGCCACCTGGCCGTGGGTCGCGGCCAGGCCGCCGAGGACCGCGAAGGCCACCAGCAGCCCCGCCTCGATGCCGATGACCAGCGCCGACGGCGAGCGCAGCGCCGCTCTGGTGCCGGCCTCCATCAGGATCGTGCCGACGGTGATCGCGATGACGAACAGGGCGACGGCGAACAGCGCCGGAGCCGCGCGCAGGACGACCCCGCTGCCCAGATAGACGCCTAGCCGGGTGCTGTTGCCGCTCATGTGCGCGGTGAACAGGTCGAGGGTCATGTAGCCGACCACGTCGACGAACCCCGCAACCCCCGCCAGCGTCACGGCGAGCAGTGCTCGCCGGTGGGGCCGGCCCACGCGGCTTGCGTCCGTCACGGAGTGCCTCCGTCCTCTCCTGCGTACGGCGCGAGGTGCAGCGCGTGCGCCGATGGGCGCCTACCCGCTGCGACGGCGATGCCACAATCCGGCCATGACGCTGCTCGAGGACGCGCGTGCCCTGCAGGACGACCTGGTGCAGTTCCGGCGGAAGATGCACCGCGAACCGGAGATCGGGCTGCAGCTGCCGCGCACCCAGGAGCGCGTGCTCGCCGCGCTCGACGGCCTGCCGCTGGAGGTCTCGACCGGCTCGTCGCTGACCTCGGTCACCGCCGTGCTGCGCGGCTCGGCAGCCGGGCAGGCGCGACGGTCGGTGCTGCTGCGCGGTGACATGGACGCGCTGCCCGTCGTCGAGCGGTCGGGCGTCGACTTTGCAGCCGGCGGGGAGACCATGCACGCCTGCGGGCACGACCTGCACACGGCGATGCTGGTCGGGGCCGCTCGGTTGCTGTCCGCGCAGCGCGAGTCGTTGGCCGGCGACGTGGTCTTCATGTTCCAGCCCGGCGAGGAGGGCTACGACGGCGCGGCCCACATGGTCGGTGAGGGCGTCCTCGACGCCACCGGCCATCGGGTCGATGCCGCGCTCGCCCTGCACGTGACCAGCGGGCTGCTGCCACGCGGGCTGTTCGCCAGCCGGCCCGGCCCGGTGATGTCGGCGGCCGACGTGCTGCGGGTCACCGTGCGCGGCGCCGGAGGGCACGGCTCGTCGCCGCACCAGGCGAAGGACCCGATCCCGGCCGCCTGCGAGATGGTGACCGCGCTGCAGACGTTCGTGACCCGCCGGTTCAACGTCTTCGACCCGGTCGTCATCACGATCGGCGCCTTCCACGCCGGCACCGTGCACAACGTGATCCCCGACGACGCCTGCTTCGAGGCGACGGTCCGGTCGTTCTCTCGCGACGCGCACGAACGGGTGCTGGCCGAGTCGGTGCGGGTGTGCCAGGGCATCGCCGCCGCGCACGGCCTCGACGTGGAGGCCGTGGCCGAGGAGCTCTACCCGGTGACCGTCAACGCCGCCGGGTCGGTCGACGACCTGCAGGACGTGATCCGCGAGGTGCACGGCGACAACCGGTTCGTCGAGCTGCCCAACCCGGTCGCAGGTTCCGAGGACTTCTCCCGCGTGCTCGACGAGGTGCCCGGCGTCATGGCGTTTCTCGGAGCCACCCCCGCCGATCGCGACCCGGCCACCGCGCCGTACAACCACTCGCCCGAGGCGGCGTTTGACGACGGCGTGCTGGCCGACGGGGTGGCGGTCTACGCGGAGTTCGCCCGCCGCGTGCTCGGCGCCGGCTGACCGGCCGCTACTGGGGCGGGCCGGATCCGAGCCGGACCTGCACGCTGCGCTGCCGGCCCGACCCGTCGACGTAGCCAACGCTGACCACGTCACCCGGCCGCTGGGCGAGCATGGCCGCACTCAGCGCGTCGGGGGAGTCGACCGGCTGCCCGTCGACCGCGGTGATGAGGTCGCCGGCGACGATGCCGGCCGCCTCGGCCGGGCCACCCGAGACGACCCCGGCGACCAGCGCACCGGAGGTCGGCGCGCCGAACCCGTTCTGGTCCCGCGCGGCCTGCACCTCGACGCCGAGCAGTGCCGTCGGCCCGATGTGCACGGTCGAGGACGCGTTGCCCGAGGAGATCTGGTGGGCGATGCGCAGCGCGTCGTCGATCGGGATCGCGTAGCCGTCGCCGCCGGTCGCGGAGAAGCGGAACCCGTCGGAGGCTGCGGTGTCCATGCCGATGACCCGTCCCGACTGGTCGACCAGCGGGCCGCCCGAGTCGCCGGGCACGACGTCGGCGTTGGTCTCGATGAGGCCGGTCAGCTGCTCGGAGGTGCCGTCGGACTCGTTGGAGGCGGTGATCGTCTGGTCGAGCGCGGTGACCGATCCTCCGGCGTACGACGGTTCGCCGCCGGTCCCCCCGGCGTTGCCGACGGCGACGACCGCCTGGCCGACCCGCACGGCCGACGAGTTGCCCGTGCGCACGGTCTGCAGGCCGGACGCGCCGGCGAGCTGCAGGACGGCGACGTCGTGGCTGCGGTCGTAGCCGACGACGGTCGCGGCGTAGGTCTTGCCGTTGCCCACGTCGGTTGCGGTGATCTTCGTTGCGCCGGTGATGACGTGGTTGTTGGTGAGGATCTCGCCGCCGGGTGTCAGCACCATGCCGGTGCCGGCTGCCTGGGCCTGCTGGTAGCCGATCCACGTGTTGATGTCGACGATGCCGGGGGCCACGCGCCGGCCGATGGAGGCGGCGTCGACGGGACCGGTCGTGCTGTTGGTTCCGCCGGAGCCGGCGTTGGTGCCGCCGGGACCCGCGTTGCCGCCGTATTGCCACCAGTGGTGGAAGCCGAACCCGTTGCCCGGCGCGGGCTGCCCGCTCTGCGCGGACGGCGAGGAGGCCGTGGGGTGGTGGAGGACCGCAGCGAGCGCCCCGCCGGCGATGCCCGAGACCAGGACGAGCAGGGCCGCGAGCAGCGCGGTGACGCGGTTCAGCCCGCGGTGGCGGTGCTCGACCGGCGCAGCGAGTGGTTCGCCGGGCGAAGGCGCAGCCGTCGCCTCGCCGTCGGTGGGAGCCGTCGCCGGCTGAGCCCACCAGGGCAGGTCGCGCTCGTCCACGGGTTCTCCCACTCGCCGTACGCCGGACATCGTCCACCCGGCACGGTGCCCTGACTGGCTGAACGGAACCTGAGGACGGGCTGATCCGTGCCCCGGTTTCTCTCTCGGGGCCGAGGGTTAGGATGCCCTTAGTCATCAGCGTTTGTGGGGAAGGAAGCCCGGATGGGGCTGGGAACCACGCTCGTGCTCGGGCTGATCGCCGGAGCGACGATCCTGTTCGGGCTGCCGCTGGGCCGGCTGCGCGCTCCCGCGCCGGGGCTGCGCGCGTTCCTCAACGCGGTGGCCGTCGGGATCCTGCTCTTCCTGGTCTGGGACGTGCTGTCGGCGGCATGGGAGCCGATCGACCAGGCACTGGTCCGGGTGCACGACGGGCACGGCGGCGGCGCGACCGCCGCGGGATACGGCGCGATCTTCGCGCTCGGGCTGGCGGTCGGCCTGCTGTCGCTGGTGTTCTACGAGCGCTGGATGTCCGGGCGCATTCGGCGGGGCGGCACCGGCCCGGCCCGGGGCGCGGCGGTGAAGTTCGGGCCCGGCGCGATGCACGTCGAGGAGCTGCCCGAGACCCGGCCACGGGGCATGGCCACCTGGTCGCCCGGCCGGCGCCTGGCCTTGCTGATCGCCGTGGGCATAGGTCTGCACAACTTCGCCGAGGGGCTCGCCATCGGCCAGTCCGCGGCCAAGTCGGAGATCGCCCTCGCCACGCTCCTCGTCATCGGCTTCGGTCTGCACAACGCCACCGAGGGCTTCGGCATCGTGGCGCCCCTTGCCGGCGACACGACCGACGACGGTCGCCCCGTGCGGCCTGGCTGGGGCTTCCTGCTCGCGATGGGCGCGATCGGTGGCGGGCCGACATTCCTCGGCACGGTGGTCGGGCACTCGTTCACGTCCGAGCCGGTCAGCGTCGTCTTCCTGACCCTCGCGGCCGGGTCGATCATCTACGTCGTGACACAACTGCTCGGTGTCGCGGCGAAGACCCGGCGCGGCGACCTGCTGGCCTACGGTCTGCTGCTGGGCCTGCTGCTCGGCTTCGGCACCGATGCCATCGTTTCCGCAGCGGGTGCCTGAGGGGGCCTCCGTGTTCGAGCGCTACGACCGCGTCGTCCGGTGCAAGGAAGGCCACCGGTTCACCACGATCTGGGTGCCGATGGCGTCGCTCAAGGCGGTCCGGCTCGGTCGCCGCCGCTGGCAGCGCTGCCCTGTCGGGGGCAACTGGACGACGGTCACCCTCGTCGACGAGAGCACCCTCGACCCGCAGGAGCTGGCGGCCGCGCGGTCGGTGCACGACTCGCGCATCCCCTGACCGGGCCTCAGGTCGTCGCGCTGCTGCCCCGGCCTCTGGTGCGGGCCGCTTCGGCGGCCGCGATGAAGGGCGCCAGATCCGGCACGCGTGCGAAGGCCCGTCGCGGGTAGTGCAGCGAGAACACGAACAGCGCCAGGGCGATCGGCCACGAGAACGCCGCGCGCGCCAGCAGGAACGTGTTGGTCGACTGGGTGGCGAGCAGCCACAGCTGCAGGCCGCCGCCGAGGATGAGGTAGGCAGCCCAGGCGAGAGTCAGCCGCGAGAACACCTGCCGGTAGGCCGCGTGCGCGCGCACGTAGTCCTGAAACGGGTAGAAGACCCGGGCGATCGCGCCGACCGCCGGCCGGGCGGCGACGACCGAGGCGAGGAAGGCCAGCCCGATGATGAAGTTGTTGATCACGCCCGGTCCGAAGAAGACCCCGCTCGACTGCGTCAGGGCGCCGGCCGTGCCGCGCAGCGCGACGTAGCCCGCGGCGATCCAGACGACGACACCCACCCGCTGCCCGCGGAGGCGGCGTAGCGCGATCAACGCCAGCGACCACAGCGTCGCTGCGACGATCGCCGACACGACGCCGGCGGTGCTGTTGAGCGCCAGGAACAGCACCAGCGGGATGACCGCGTCGGTCAGTGCCCGCGGGCCGAACTGGCGCACGACGCTGCGCAGGTTGGGCGGCGGGGGTACGTCGTCGAGCGGCTCGGGTGGCACCCCGGCGACGGCCAGGGACGCATCGACCATGTGCCGAGCCTGCCCGATCCGGCCTCCGACGGCCAGGCAGGTCTACGGGGTGAGCAGCGAACCGCTGTGACCCGGATCACCTCCGGCGGCCCGTAACCATCGATGATTGCCGCGCGCACGAGGTGGATGATGCGCCCGTGGTCACCGCAGCCGCTGCACCGCGGCGCTTCCACTTCACGCCGCGCCGCCTGGCCTGGTCGCTGGACCGCACGCGCAGTATCGAGCTGTGGGACGAGGTCGGCGCGTTCACCCGCCGCGACGGCGTCAGCCGCTTCCGCTTCGCCGGACAGACCAACTGGGTCGTCACCGACCCGGCCTGGTGCCGGCAGATCCTGACCGCGCCCTACGAGGTGGTCGCCCGAAGCGGGTCGTTTCGCAAGATCGGCGTGTTCCTCGGCGACAGCCTCATCACCACCGACGGCCCGCCGCACCGGCTGCGACGCCGGCAGGTGCAGCCGGCGTTCCAGCACCAGCGGCTCGAGACCTATGCCGACAGCATGGTCGCGGCGGCGCAGGCCACCGCGCGGGCCTGGCGCGACGGGCAGCAGGTGCCGATGGAGCGCGAGATGGCCGCGCTCACGATGGACGCCATCGGCCGGTCCGTCCTCGGCGTCGACGGTCGGGCGACGGCGGAGGTCATCGGCGGCTCGCTGGAGCGGCTGCTCCGCGCGCTGCCGCTGATGTTCGTGCCGCAGTTCGAGAAGGTCGCCCTGCAGCCGATCCCCGGGCTGCGGTGGCTGCGAGAGGCCTACGACACCCTCGACTCGGTGGCGCGCGACGCCGCTGCCCGTAGCGAGGCCGAGCTGGTCCAGTCGCTGCGCGAGGCCGCAGCCGACGTGCCGGAGCTGTCGGACGAGGACGTTCGGGACGAGCTGCTCACCCTGCTGCTCGCCGGCCACGAGACGACCGCGACGACGCTGACCTGGGTCTGGTGGCTCCTCGACCGCCATCCGCAGGTGGCCGCACGGTTGCGCGCGGAGCTCGGGTCGGTGCTCGGCGACAGAGTTCCGGCGTACGACGACGTCTCCCGCCTGCCCTACGTGCAGGCGGTCGTGGCGGAGACGCTGCGGCTGCGCCCCGCGGCGTGGATCCTCGAGCGCGAGGTCGTGGGCGACCTGTGGCTCGGGCCCTACCACCCGCCGCCCGGCACGGTGCTGCTGCTGCCGATCTACCTGTTGCACCGCGATCCGCGGGTCTGGGACGACCCGATGGTCTTCCGCCCCGAGAGGTGGCTGGGCGCCGACGGCAGCTACGACGAGACCGCACCCGGCCAGCCGCGCGGTGGCTACCTGCCCTTCGGCGCCGGGGCGCACGTCTGCATCGGCGCGTCGTTCGCCTGGACCGAGGCGGTGCTGGCGCTCGCCGTGCTGGCGCCGCGGTGGCGGCCCTCGCTCGCCCCCGGCGCCCGGATCGGCATCCGCGCCACGGTCACCATGCGCCCTGCGCACGGCATGCCGATGCAGCTGCACGCCGCCTGACCGCCGAAACTTCCCGGCCGGTCGGGACGCGCGCCCATGACGGCGGGACAGCTGCCGGGCCAGCCTTGCCTCCTGTCCAGGCAGAGAGGTGGGGGAGATGTCCACGATCAGCGAGGTTCGGCAGGGTCCGGTCGCGTCGGTGCGCGGTCTGGCCGCCAAGGTCGGGGCGGTCGCGGTCGTCGCGGCCGGCGGGCTCGCAACATATGCGGCGTACGGCGATCCGCACGCGAAGTCCGGCCAGGAGTCGGCGGTCCCGTCGCTCGTGGTGATCGCCGTGGTGGTCGGCCTGATCGTCTACGGCTGGGTCGTCCCCAAGGGGCTGCGGTCGATCCGGTCCGGTGGCCGGCACGCGGCCCGGTGGGCGCTGGTGCCGGCGGTGGTCGCGCTGCTGGTGAGCGTGGCCTTCTGGAGCGGCCTGCCGGTGGTGATCGGTGCCGGCGCGCTGATGCTGGCCGCGGAGGGGCGGGCGCAGGCAGCCGGTCGAGGGATCGGTGCCAGGCCGTTCACGATCGCACTGACTCTCGCCGCGCTCGCGGTGGTCGGAAGCATTCTGTTCACCGTGCTCGGTAACACCGTGATGTCGCACTCCTAGAGCGAGTTACGCGCCTGCGGCGAAGCCGAGCGACGCCGCGGCGCGGGTGGGACACTGGCAGCCAGGACGTCGGGTGGGGGCGATGGCGACGGACACCGCGGTGCGGCACGATCTCGTGCGTCGTACCGCGGTGTCCCTCGTCGTCTTCGCCGTCGTCGCGCTGGTGGTTCTGGGACTCGTCCTGTCCGCACTCGACGGGCGGGCCGGCGGCGCGGTCGTCGGTGTCGTCGGGCCGCTCGCCTTCACCGCTGTCGGCGGGCTCGTCGCCGTGCAACGACCCGACAACCGGTTGGGGTGGCTGTTCCTCGTCGGCGCCGTGCTGATGACGGTTCTCGGCGTCGGTGGGGAGTACGCCAAGCGCGCCCTCGTCGACGCGCCCGGCTCGCTGCCGGCGGGGACCTTCGTCGCGTGGCTCGCCGACTCGATGGCCACTCCGATGGCGGGGGTGCTCGCCGGACTCTTGCCGCAGCTGTTCCCGACCGGTCGGCCGCTGTCGCGGCGGTGGCGCTTCCTGGTCTGGGCCGCGTGCGGCTACATCCTGCTGGCGTTCGTGGGCAACGCGGTGGCGGCGCAGAAGCTGGAGAGCGTGCCGCAGATCGACAACCCCTACGCCGTCGCCGCGCTGCAAGGCGCGGTCGGGCCGGTCGTCGGCATCTCGGGGCTGTGCGGGGTTGTCGCCCTGGTCGGCGGCGTCGTCACGCTGGCGCTGAGGTGGCGCCGGGCGGCCGGCGACGAGCGCCAGCAGCTGAAGTGGTTTCTCGCGGGCGTCGTCTGGCTGCCGATCCCTCTGGTGCTGCACGGCGTGGTGTCGTCGACGATCGACGACGCGCTGTTCTCGTTCGTGTTCGTGCTGATCCCGGTCGTGCTCGGCGTCGCGATCCTGCGCTACCGGCTCTACGACCTCGACCTCGCCGTACGGCGCACGGTCGCCTACGCGACCGTCACGGCGCTGGTCGTGGGCCTCTACCTGGCGGTCGTCGCAACGGCGGCGCTGGCGGTCTCCGGCGCGGTCCCGCTCGGTGCGCACGTCGCCGCCGCGGTGGCTGCGGCAGCGGTGTTCCAGCCGCTGCGGTCGAGGGTGCATCGAGCGGTCGACCGCGTCTACTACGGCGATCGGGCCCGGCCTTACGAGGCCGTCGGCCGGTTGGCCCGCCGGCTCGAGGCCGCGGCGGCGCCCGAGACCGTGCTGCCGACGGTGGTCGAGACCGTCGCCGACGCGCTGCGGGTGCCCTACGTCGGTATCGAGCTCGACGACGGCGGTCTGCGGGTCCTCGCGGCCGAGCACGGCACCCGGTCGCTGGAGCCGGTGAGCTTTCCGATGACCTACCAGAACGACGTGGTCGGCCGGATGCTCGTGTCGCCGCGTGACGCGCGCGACCCGCTCGGCCCGGCCGACCTGAGGCTCCTGGCCGACCTCGCCCGGCAGGCCGGTGTTGCCGCGGCGGCGGTGCGGACGACGACCGCGCTGCTGCGCTCACGTTCGGAGCTGGTCGCCGCCCGGGAGGAGGAACGCCGCCGGCTGCGCCGCGACCTGCACGACGGTCTGGGCCCGACGCTGGCCGGGGTCACCTTGGGGCTGCACGCCGCGCGGGCCAAGCTCGCCGCCGACCCGGAGGAGAGCGAGCGCCTCCTCGCCGCCATCGAGACGGAGGTGGAGGAGGCCGTCGCCGACGTGCGGCGGCTGGTCTACGGCCTGCGGCCGCCGGCGCTCGACGAGTTCGGCCTGGTGCGCGCCGTCCAGCTGCACGCGGCCCGCTTCGACGGGACCCAGGGCGGCCTGCGCGTGGTCGTCGACAGCCCGCCCGAGGGTCTGGGCGTGCTGCCCGCCGCCGTCGAGGTCGCGGCCTACCGCATCGCGACGGAGGCGCTGACGAACGTCGCGCGCCACGCGCAGGCGCAGACCTGCACGGTCCGCCTGTCGCTCAACGGAGCGTTGGAGGTCGAGGTCACCGACGACGGTCGCGGGTTCGCCGCCGAGCCGGACGTGGGTGTCGGGCTCGCCGCGATGCGCGAGCGCGCGGCCGAGCTCGGCGGCACGCTCAGCCTCGAGCGACCGGAGACGGGCGCGCGGGTGCGGGCCAGGCTGCCGATCCCGGAGCCACGATGAGCGAGCCGCTGCAGGTGGTGATCGCCGACGACCACCCGGTGTTCCTGAACGGCCTACGGGCGCTGCTGTCGACCGACCCGGACATCCAGGTCGTCGGCGAGGCGGTCGACGGGCTGCAGGTCGTCTCGCTGGTCGAGGAGCTGCAGCCGGACGTCGTCGTCATGGACCTGCACATGCCCGAGCTGGACGGCGTCGCGGCGACCAGGAGCATCACGCAAGACAGCCCGCACGTCGCGGTGCTCGTCCTGACGATGTTCGACGACGACGACTCGGTCTTCGCGGCGATGCGGGCGGGCGCCCGCGGCTACCTGCTGAAGGGCACCAACCAGGGCGACATCGTGCGCGCCGTGCACCTCGTGGGCGCGGGTGGGGCGATGTTCGGTCCGCTCGTCGCGCAGCGGGTCATCGAGTTCTTCGCCCGGCCGAGACCGGCCGGGGTGGCGCTCGTGTTCCCGCAGCTGACCGACCGGGAGCACGAGATCCTCGAGCTGGTCGCCCAGGGGCACGCCAACCCGGCGATCGCCCGGCGGCTGCGGATCAGCGACAAGACCGTGCGCAACCACCTGTCGAACATCTTCACCAAGCTCGCCGTCGCGGACCGTGCGCAGGCCGTGATCCGGGCGAGGGAGGCCGGCCTCGGGACGCGTCCCATCTGAGCCCCGGGACCACGCGGGTAGAGTGAGTTCCGAAGGGGAGTAGCCCCGTCACCGGCGGTCGACATGCTGGCGCTCGCGCCCGGCCGCCGGGCCTGCACTCGCTGCAGGTGGGCGAGACCTTCGACCAGGCCGACCAGGCCGGGCCGAAGGCACCCCGTCCCTTCTCCCGGCCGAGACCGGGAGGAACCCACGTGCGGAGCGGGCAGCACTGCCGCGGTGCGTCGTGCTGAGCGCGGCGGTCGTCGCCACCGTGTTCGGCGTCATCTTCCTCGCCGAGCTTCCCGACAAGAGCCTGTTCGCCTCGCTGGTGCTCGGCACGCGCTACCGCGGGCTCTACGTCTGGGTCGGCGTGGCCGCGGCCTTCCTCGTGCACGTGGTCATCGCCGTGGCGGCCGGCCAGGCGCTGACGCTGCTCCCGCAGCAGGTGGTGGAGTCGGTCGTCGCCGCGTTGTTCCTGGCCGGCGCGGCCTACCTGCTGCTCGGCAGCGAGGAGGCCGTGACGCGAGAGGGGGTCGAGGAGGGGGAGCGGGCGGCGCGCGTGCCGCCGAGCTTCCTGCGGGTCGCGCTGACGTCGTTCGGCGTGGTGTTCGTCGGCGAGTGGGGCGACATCACCCAGATCGTCACGGCCAACTACGCCGCCCGTTACGCCGCGCCGTTCTCGGTCGGCCTCGGTGCCGTGCTCGCCCTCTGGGCGGTGACGGCGCTCGCGGTGACCGCCGGCTCGAAGCTGCTGGACCACGTCTCCGTGACCGTGGTACGCCGGGTGACCGGGGTGATTCTGCTGGGCTTCGCGGCCTACAGTGCGGTGGCGGCGGCGACCGGCTGACCGCGCCGAGGAGGGCCGGATGGACTCGTTCGAGGGGCGGCTCGCCGTCGTCACTGGCGGCGGCAGCGGCATGGGCCGCGAGCTTGTCGTGCAGCTGGCCCGGGAGGGGTGTGCGGTCGCCGCGTGCGACCTCAACCTCGAGGCCCTGCACGAGACGGTGCGGCTCGCGTCCGCCGAGGCGCCCGCCGGCCTCAAGATCACCGCCCACCGGTGCGACGTCTCCGACCCCGCGGCGGTCGACCGGTTCCGCGACGAGGTGCTGCGCGACCACGCGACCGACCACGTCGACCTGCTGTTCAACAACGCCGGCATCGGGGGCGGCGGCAGCTTCGTCACCGCCGACCGCGGCGAGTGGGAGCGCACGTTCGGCGTGTGCTGGGGTGGCGTCTACAACTGCAGCCGCGCCTTTGTCCCGCTGCTCGTCGCGAGCGACGACGCCTACCTGGTCAACACGAGCAGCGTCAACGGCTTCTGGGCGCGACTCGCGCCGGGCGTGCCGCACACGGCCTACAGCAGCGCGAAGTTTGCGGTGAAGGGCTTCTCCGAGGCGCTGATCGAGGACTTCCGCGTCAACGCCCCGCACGTCAAGGTCGCGGTCGTGATGCCCGGCCACATCGGCACCGACATCGTCGTCAACTCCCGCCGCGCGCACGGCGGCGGCGAGGTCGAGGCCGACGTCGAGGCCATCGGCACGATGTTCCGCGACAGCGCGCCGACGTCGGCGGCGCAGGCGGCCACGATCATTCTCGACGGCGTACGTCGCGGCGCCTGGCGCATCCTGGTCGGCGACGACGCGCACGCGATCGACGAGGCGGTGCGGGCCGATCCGGAGGCGGCGTACGAGCCCGGCGTCAGCCTCGGCACGCTGCGCCTGCCCGCGTCCTGACCGGAGCTTGCATGGCGAACCCGTTCAGGACCCTGCGGTCGGTCGTCCGGCTGGGTCCGGTCGAGACCGACCCGATCGAGCGGCGGCTGTCCCGTGCCGCGTCCGTCGCGGACCTGCGGCGCATCGCGAGGCGGCGGCTGCCCGGCGGGGTCTTCGACTACATCGACGGTGCCGCCGAGGACGAGCGCACGCTGGCGGCCAACCAGGCGGCGTACGGCGCGGTGACCTACCGGCCACGAGTGCTGCGCGGCATCACCGAGGTCGACCTCTCCACGACGATTCTCGGCAAGCCGGCTGACTACCCGCTCGCCCTGGCCCCGACCGGCTTCACCCGCATCGCCGATCCCGCCGGGGAGCTCGCCGTCGCCCGGGCCGCTGCGCGCGCCGGCCTGCCCTACACGCTGTCCACGCTGAGCACCCGGTCGATCGAGGAGGTGCGCGCGGTCAGCGACGGGCGGCTGTGGTTCCAGGTCTACGCCTGGCGCGATCGCGGGCTGGTCAAGGAGATGATCGACCGCGCTGCCGGCGCCCGCTACGAGGCGCTCGTGCTGACCGTCGACACCGCGGTGCTCGGCCGGCGTGAGCGCGACGTCCGACGCGGCTTCTCGCTGCCACCGGCGATCGGTCTGGGGACGTTCGTCGACGGAGCGCTGCACCCCGGCTGGACCTGGCAGTTCGTGCGCAGCGAGCCGATCCGCTTCGCCAACGTCGTCGGCCGCGACGTCGGCGACGGCGCCTCGCCGGTGACGCTGTCCGACTACATCAACACGCAGTTCGACCCCGGCCTGTCCTGGGACGACGTCGACTGGCTGCGCTCGGTGTGGCACGGCCCGGTGCTGGTCAAGGGCATCCAGACCGTCGAGGACGCCAGGATCGCCGCCGACGCCGGTGTCGACGCGATCGTGCTGTCCAACCACGGCGGCCGGCAGCTCGACGGCGCGCCCGCGACGCTGCCGCTGGTCGCGCCGGTGGCGGACGCGGTCGGCGGGCGCACGGAGATCATCTGCGACGGCGGCGTACGCCGGGGCAGCGACATCCTCAAGGCGGTGGCCCTCGGCGCCACCGCCTGCATGGCCGGCCGCGCCTACCTCTACGGCCTCGGTGCCGCCGGCGAGCGCGGCGTCGATCGGGTGCTCGAGTGGTTCCGGGCGGACCTCGCCCGCACCATGAGCCTGGTCGGCGCGGCAAGCGTCGCGGACCTGAATCGTTCGTTGGTGGAGGCCGCCTTCGAGCGGGCGGCCTTCAGCTCACCCAGGACTTGACCTTCTCGATCAGCGCCAGCGGGTCATCACCGACCGGGTTCACCGTGAGCCGGGTCACGCCGGCGTCCCGGTAGGCCTGGATGCGCTCGCGCACCCGGCCTTCGTCACCGACGAGCGCCGTGGCGGCGAGGTAGTCGTCGGGCACCAGCGCTTCGGCCTCGGACTTCTGTCCGGACAGGTAGAGGTTCTGGATCCGCTCGGCCTCGTCCTCGTAGCCGTAGCGCCGGAACACGTTGTTGTAGAAGTTGCGACCCTTGGCGCCCATGCCACCGACGTACAGCGCCGTCATCGGGCGGGCCGCGTCGCGCAGCTTGCGGGCGGTGTCCTCGTCGCAGATCGACAGCGTGCCGCCCGCGACGATCTGCAGCGGCTCGAGCGAGGAGTCGCGCCGGGCCAGGCCGCGGTCGAGGTCGGCCTTCCAGATGTCGGCCTTGTCGGGGTGGAAGAACGCCGGCAGCCAGCCGTCGGCGAGCTGGGCGGTCATCTCGACGTTCTTCGGGCCGAGCGAAGCGATGTAGATCGGGATGCTGTCGCGCACCGGATGGTTGATGATCTTCAGCGGCTTGCCCAGCCCGGTGCCCTGGCCCTCGGGGAGCGGCAAATGGTAGGCCTCGCCGTCGTAGGCGACCCGCTCGCGCTTCCAGACCAGGCGGCAGATGTCGATGACCTCGCGGGTGCGGGTGAGCGGCTTGTCGTAGGGCACGCCGTGCCAGCCTTCGATGACCTGCGGTCCCGACGTGCCGAGGCCGAGCACGAACCGGCCGCCGGACACCGCGTCGAGACCGGCGGCGGTCATCGCGGTCAGCGTCGGCGTGCGCGAGTAGATCGGCAGGATGCCGGACGCGAGCTCGGCGCGCTCGGTGTGCGCGGCGAGGTAGCCGAGGATCGACACGGCGTCGAAGCTGTAGAGCTCGGCCACCCAGATCATGTCGATGCCGGCGGCTTCCAGGTCCTTCGCCCTGCGCGCCGCCTGCTTGGGGTCGCCGGTGTAGCCGAGACCGGTGGACAGCTTCACGCGCTCCTCCTGTGACGCGACGGTGCGGGCACTGTACGACGGGACGTGGTCAGCGCCGCGACCACAGCTTGCGGCTGTAGAGCGTGAGGTTGTGGAAGATCCACGAGTTGACCAGCACGGCGAGCGGGCGCTCGCCGGACTCGTCGACGGCGACCTCGACGTCGTAGTCGCCGATCTTCCCGGCGCGGATGCCGTCGCCGGTCGTCGGTCCCACCAGGGCGATCTCGGCCGCGATCGCCGGTGTCACCAGCAGCGCCAGAGGCTGCACGATGCCTTCGGGTGTCACCGCGCTGACGCAGGCGATCTCCGCGTCGCTACCGAGCACTCCGCGCATGACCGCCATCAGCCGGCCGGGTTGGCGCAGCCGCTCGCGCAGCTTCGGCCAGAGCTCTCGCTCGGTCTCGTCGAGCCCCAGAGCGGAGTGCGCGCCACACATGGCTCGTCAGCGGCCGAGCTGTTCCAGTGAAGCGGCGCCCTTGCGGTGGTCCCAGGAGACGACCTTCTCGACCTGGACGCGGACGGTGACGCGCTGGTGGGCCAGCTTGCGGATGTGCGCCAGCGCCTCCTCCGGCAGTGGCACCGGGCTGTAGCGGGTGAACAGCGTGCACCCTGCGGCGACCGAGCTCTCGTAGCCGTCGTCGACGTCGGCGTAGCCGCGCAGCAGCACGGCGCGGAACTCCTCCACGCTGTTGCCGCGCTCGACGAGCACGCTGATCCGCGCGTCGCGACGCAGGTTCGCCACCTTCTGCGACTCACCGTCGGTCCAGAAGGACACCTGCCCGTCGAGGAGCATGTAGCTGAGCGGCACGACGTGCGGCCAGCCGTCGGCCCCGCAGGTCGCCACCTGGGCGCGACGGCCCTCGCCGAGGAACGCCGTCACCTCGTCGTCGGACATCGCCAGGGACTGGCGTACGGACGGCTGCGCGGTCTCGGTCACCAGGCGATGCTGTCGGACGCCCGCGCTCGAGGCAACAACCGTCTGGGATGCTGGCGGCCGTTGCACCGACGGGAGGCGTTCCGTGACCGGCACTGAAGCGCTCGTGCTCCGTGAGGATGCCGACGGCGTCGCGACCCTCACGCTCAACCGGCCCGACAAGCTCAACGCCTTGACCCCGGCCCTGTTCGTCGAGCTGCGTGCGCAGATCGACGCGCTGGCTGCGCAGGCGAGCAGCGTCGGCTGCGTGGTGCTGACCGGTGCCGGTCGCGCGTTCTGCGCCGGCAACGACCTCGCCGCGATCGCCGCCCGCGAGCAGGCGCCGACACCGCACTACCAGGCGGAGACGATCGACGCACTCGAGTCGCTGCCCCAGCCGGTGATCGCGAAGGTGCGCGGCTACTGCTTCACCGGTGGCCTGGAGCTCGCCCTCGGCTGCGATCTCGTGGTCGCCGCCGAGTCGGCGGTCTTCGGTGACACGCACGGCAAGTGGGGACTGGTGCCCGTGTGGGGCATGTCGGTGCGGCTGCCCGAGCGCGTGGGCCGCGCGACCGCGAAGGACCTGATGTTCACCGGCCGGCGGGTCGACGGGGTCGAGGCACTGCGGATCGGCCTCGCCGACCGTTGCGTGCCCGACGGCGGGCTCGACGCCGCTGTCGCCGGGCTCGCCGCCGAGATCGTCGGCAACAGCTGGGGCACCAGCCGGATCGACAAGCAGCTGCTGGCCGCGAGCGCGCGGATGGAGCGGCGGGAGGCGCTGCTGCACGAGCGCAGCGCGCCCTTCGGGCTGCCCGACGACATGGCCGAGCGGATGGCCGCCCGTTGACAACGCCCGACGGGTCGCTGCACCTGGTAGACAGGCGCGCGTGACCATCCACGCGGTCGTCTTCGACTACGGCGGCACCCTCACCGAGCCCTACCGCACGGCCTTCCGCCCGGAGTACTACGAGGAGCGCGGGCTCGACATGCTCGCGCTGCGCGAGGTGCTCGCACCCCTGCTCGGTCACGACGGCGACGCGGCCGACGTCCTCGCCCATCGGTGCGAGCGCGGCGAGGTGGAGCTGTCGGAGATGGTCGCCGCGCTCGAGGCCCGGGTGCCCGGCGCGGGAGCGCTGTTCGACCCGAAGGACTCGCCGTTCTCCGTGCTGGAGCTGAATCCCGACATGGTCGCCCTGGCCGGCGACGTACGCCGTGCCGGGCTGAAGGTCGGTGTGCTGTCCAACATCTTCCAGGGCATGGACGGCGGCTACCAGCTGGACCCGGACGAGTGGGACGCGATCGTGCTCTCGTGCCGGGTCGGCATGCGCAAGCCCAACCCGGCCGTCTACCGCCACGTGTGCGAGCTCATCGGCGTGGCGCCGCGCGAGGTGCTCTACCTCGACGACTTCGAGGCGATGTGCGCCGGCGCCTCCGCCGTCGGCATGACCGCGATCCGGGTCCGCGACCACAAGGCCGCGGTCGCCGAGGCGCGCGGGCTGCTGGGGCTCCCTGCGACTACGGCCGGCGGATCGCTGCGCTGATCCGGCGGGCGGCCTGCCAGCCGGCCCAGCCCACCCCGGTCCCGGCCAGCGCGGCCCCGGTCAGCAGGACTGCCGACAGCACCGGCCGGGCCCCGCTGACCGCCCCGCGCACGGGCACGGCCGCGCGTTCGCGCCAGCCGCGCCGCTCGACCTGGGCCAGCAGCGTGTCGAGCAGCTCGGGGGGCGGGCCGTCGTCGGGTGCGGGGGCGAACGCCGACTGCATCCGCCGGTGCAGGTCGAGAGACGCCTGGCACGACGTACATCTCTTCAGGTGCTGATGTACGGCGCGCCGGCGCAGGCCTCCCAGCCGGCCGTCGGCGTACGCCGGCAGGGTGGCCTGCACCTCGCGGCAGATGCGGGGCACGTCGTTGCCCGCTCCCGCGGCGCCGGTGTCGGCGACCGTCTCTCCGCGCCGTCGCCACCTCATGTCTGTCCCTCCAGCTCGTGCCGCAGCTGCTCGTGGGCCCGGAAGAGCCGCACCTTGACCGCCGACTCCGTGATGCCCAGGAACGTCGCCACTTCCTTGGTGGACAGGCCCTCCACGTCGCGCAGGACGACGACCGACCGCAGGGTCGGCGAGAGCCGGTTGAGCGCCTTCGACAGCTCGGCCCGGTCGTGTGCGGACTCCGCGAGCTCCACCGGGCCGACGGAGGAGTCGGCCAGCTCCGCGGCCCGCTCGTCCCCGGGGACCGCGAACGCCTCCGCCCCGGCGATCCCGCCGCGTTCACGCCCCTTGCCGCGCCGCTCCAGCAGGTCGAGGCAGACGTTGACGGTCACGCGGTGCAGCCAGGTCGCGAAGGCCGCGTCGCCGCGGAAGGCGACCATCGCCCGCATCACCTTGACGAACACCTCCTGCGTCGCGTCGGCCGCGTCGTTCTCGTCACCGACGAGCCGTCGGGCCAGCCGGTAGACGTCGGCGTACGTCGCCCGGATCAGCGCGTCGAGCGCGCCCGGCTCTCCACGCTGGCAGGCACGCACCAGCTCGCTGTCGACGTGCACCGAGTTGGACCTCCCAGCCGAGGTGTCGGTTACCTGTGTAACCGATTCGGCGGCCGCACCGTCGAATCTGTCGAGCGGCACAAGGGTTGCCGCCGACATCGGCTCAGGAGGCCGTGATGGACATCGCCGTACTGTTCGGGTTCGCGCTTGCGATGGGCGTGCTCATGCAGGTCGTCCGTGAGGTCGTGCCCGTGCACATCCCCACGGCGCTCACGCACACCACCGCCGTCGCCCTCGCGATCGGGCTGAGCTACGGGCTGGACTACTCGCTGTTCGACGGCGCCCGCCAGGGGTGGCTGCAGTGGGTCACCACCGGCCTCGTGCTCGTCGGGCTCGGGGAGTTCCTGCGGCACGCGCTGGAGACCGTCGCGGGGCGGCGTACCGCCTGACGTCTTCTGCTGCGACGCGCGGCCGGCGCGGCACTTCGGTGCCCGACCGGCCGCGCGTTTGTCCGCCCGCGAGGTTTGTCAGGTAGCGAGCGTCACGCCGAGAGCCAGCAGGGCCAGGCTGAGCAGCGCGATCAGGCCTCGCAGCGCCCCGGCGCGAGCAGCGCCGGCGCCGACTCGGGCCGCGAAGCCGGCGTCGCCCGCGGACTCCAGCGATCGGCGGCGCAGCCGGGTCATGCGTCGCGCCTGGGCCATGCCGATCGCTAGCGTTGCGGCCAAAGCGGCCGCGACCACCACGGTGGCGATGATCGTGCCGCTCCAGGAGCGGCCGTAGAGCAGCGTCGCACCCGTGGCATAGGCCAGTGCGAGCGCCGCGGTGCCGACGATGCCGTAGGTGCGGCCGAGGCCGCGGAAGAAGTCGACTCGCGCCGCGGGGTCCAGGGTGCGCGTGGCCACGCGAGCGACGAGGGCGATGGCGAACAGCCCGCCGACCCAGATGCAGGTCGCGAAGATCAGCGCACCCGTGAGGGCGGCCGTGGAGGTGCCGGACATCGCCGCGGACCTACTCCAGCGCCGCGTCCACGGTGATCTTCGCGCCGGCGAACAGGCGCGAGATCGGGCACAGCGCCTTCGCGTCATCGACGGCGGCGTCGAAGCCGCCCGCGTCCAGGCCGGGCACCTTCGCTCTGACGACGAGCGCGGAGGACACGACGGTCGGTTTGCCGTCGACCTCGTCGAGCGTCACGGTCGAGGTGACCACCAGCTGCTCGGGCTCCGCCTTGCGTTCGCCGAGGCACAGGCTCAGGGCCATCGCGAAGCAGGACGAGTGGGCGGCGGCGGCGAGCTCCTCGGGGCTGGTCTTGCCACCGGGCGCTTCGGTGCGCGCGGCCCAGGTGACCGGCAGCGGCTCGAACGCACCGCTGTCGGGCCGGATGCTGCCGTTGCCGCGGGCGAGGCTGCCCGTCCAGGTCGTGGTGGCGCTGCGATCGGCGATCGGCATGCGGTGTTCCTCCTCGGAGTCGTGGGTCAGGACGTGAGCAGCTGGCGCAGGACGTACTGCAAGATCCCGCCGTGCCGGTAGTACTCGGCCTCGGCGGGAGTGTCGATCCGCACGTCGGCGGTGAACTCCCGGGACTCGCCGGACCCCTCGACCCGCACGGTCACGGTCGTGGGAACGGTGTCGCTGTCGCGCAGGCCGACGACGGAGTAGGTCTCCTCGCCGGTCAGCCCGAGGCTCTGCGGGGAGTCGCCGGCCCGGAACTGCAGCGGCAGCACGCCCATGCCGATGAGGTTGGACCGGTGGATGCGCTCGTAGGAGGTCGCGAGAACCGCGCGTGCGCCGAGCAGCAGGGTGCCCTTGGCGGCCCAGTCCCGCGACGAGCCGGAGCCGTACTCCGCGCCGGCGATGATCAGTAGCGGCACGCCGTCGGACGCGTAGCGCTGCGCCGCGTCGTAGATGCTCATCTGCTCGCCGTCGGGCAGGTGGCGGGTGACGCCACCCTCGGTCCCGGGCGCGAGCTGGTTGCGCAGCCGGATGTTGGCGAACGTGCCGCGGATCATCACCTCGTGGTTACCGCGGCGCGAGCCGTAGGAGTTGAAGTCTCTGCGCTGGACGCCGTGCTCGACGAGGTAGCGGCCGGCCGGCGAGTCGGCCTTGATGGAGCCGGCGGGGGAGATGTGGTCGGTCGTGACCGAGTCGCCGAGCAGCGCGAGCACGCGGGCTCCGGTGATGTCCTGCAGCGGGTCGGGATCGGTGCGCATGCCGTCGAAGTACGGCGGCTGGCGGACGTAGGTCGACTCGTTCTGCCAGGCGAATCGCTCGCCCGTCGGCACGTCGAGGCCGCGCCAGTTGTCGTCACCGGTGAAGACGTCGGCATAGCCCTTGGTGAACATCTCGGCGCGCAGGTGCTGGTCGATCACCTGCTGCACCTCCGCCGCCGTGGGCCAGATGTCGCGCAGGTAGACCGGCTGCCCGTCGCTGCCCGTGCCGAGCGGCTCGCCCAGCAGGTCTGCGTGCAGCGATCCGGCGAGCGCGTAGGCGATGACCAGCAGCGGGGACGCCAGGAAGTTCATCTTGCACTCGGGGTGGATCCGGCCTTCGAAGTTGCGGTTGCCCGACAGCACCGAGCACACGGTCAGGTCGTGGTCGGTGACCGCCTGGCTGACCTGCGGGATGAGCGGTCCGGAGTTGCCGATGCAGGTCGTGCACCCGTAGCCGACGAGGTTGAACCCGAGCTTGTCGAGGTACGGCGTCAGCCCGGCCGCGTCGTAGTAGTCGGTGACCACGCGCGAGCCCGGGGCGAGCGAGGTCTTGACCCACGGCTTCGGCGCCAGGCCGCGCTCGACGGCGTTCTTCGCCAGCAGCCCCGCGCCGACCATCACCGACGGGTTCGAGGTGTTGGTGCACGACGTGATGGCGGCGATGACGACGTGGCCGTGGTCGACCGTCGTCGTGGTTCCGTCGTCGAGCGTGATCTCGACGGGCTCGGAGGGCCAGTCGTCGGGCTGGGCCAAGCCGTCCCTGTCGGTCGGCTGGTCGCCGGCGTGGTCGCGGCTGACCGCGACCGGGTCGCTGGCGGGGAACGACTCCGCCGACGACTCGTCGAGCCCGACCGGCGGTGAGTCGATGCTGCGGCCGGCCAGCAGGGCGCGCACCGCGTGCCGGGCGCGGGACAGCGGGATTCGGTCCTGCGGGCGTTTCGGGCCGGCGATCGAGGGTTCGACCGTGGAAAGCTCCAGCTCGAGGGTCTGGCTGTAGGTGGGCTCGTGCGCCGGGTCGTGCCACAGACCCTGCTCCTTGGCGTAGGCCTCCACCAGCCGGATCTGACGCTCCGGCCGGCCGGTCAGCCGCAGGTAGTCCAGCGTGACCCGGTCGATCGGGAAGATCGACGCGGTGGAGCCGTACTCCGGGCTCATGTTGCCGAGCGTCGCCCGGTTGGCCAGCGGCACGTTGGCCACACCCGGCCCGTAGAACTCGACGAACTTGCCGACCACGCCGGTCCGGCGCAACAGCTCCGCCACGGTCAGCACCAGGTCGGTCGCGGTCGTGCCCTCCCGGAACTCCCCGGTCAGCTTCAGCCCGACCACCGGCGGGATCAGCATGCTCATTGGCTGGCCGAGCATCGCCGCTTCGGCCTCGATGCCGCCCACGCCCCAGCCGAGCACGCCGAGACCGTTGACCATCGGCGTGTGCGAGTCGGTGCCGACCAGGCTGTCCGGGTAGGCGAGCCCGTCGTCGTCGAACACGACCCGCGACAGGTACTCCAGGTTGACCTGGTGGCAGATGCCGGTGTCCGGCGGCACGACACGGAAGTTGTCGAACGCCTGCTGCGCCCAGCGCAGCAGCTGGTAGCGCTCCTTGTTGCGGTCGAACTCCAGGTCGGCATTGACCCGGAAGGCGTCCGGCCGGCCGAACACGTCGGCGATGACCGAGTGGTCGATGACGAGCTCTGCCGGGATGAGCGGGTTGATCTTGCGCGGATCGCCGCCCAGGGCGGTCATGGCGTCGCGCATCGCCACCAGGTCGACGACGCACGGGACGCCGGTGAAGTCCTGCAGGAGCACCCGAGCCGGGCTGAACTGGATCTCGCTGCCGTGCTCCGCCGAGGGGTCCCAGGCGGCCAGCGCCTGCACCTGCTCGGCGGTCACAAGCCGGCCGTCCTCGTGACGGAGCAGGTTCTCCAGCAGCACCTTCAGTCCGTAGGGCAGCCGGCCGACGCCGTCGATCCGATCCAGCCTGAACACGTCGTACGACGCATCGCCCACGATGATCCGGTCGCGTGCCCCGAAGCTGTTTGTCACGCTCTGTGCCATCGTCGGCCTCCTCGCGTCAGATCAGCGCCGCAGCCCTTGGCATACCCAGCCCTCCGGCGGTTCCTCGGAGGCGATGAAGGCACGGACCTGCGATGCCCTTGACGGCGTCAGCACGGCGTCGGCCTGCGGGTAGAGGATCGTCTCCTCCTTGGGATTGTGCCGCTGCAGCAGCTCGAACAGTTCGGCGCGGGTAGCCCGCAGCGCATCCGGGTCGACGGTGTCGGCACCGAGCAGTCCCTCGAGCGAGTCCAGCAGTTGCCACATCTGCGCGTGCTCGCGCACCATGACGAGGATCGGCCCCACCAGCCCCGCGTCGCGCAGCGGGGGGAACAGCAGCTCCTCCTCGGCGTAGATGTGCCGGCGGAGCGCCCCGAGTGCAACGGTGAGGCCGTCCAGGTCTGCGCCGTCTGCGCCATCGAGCCCGACCCTGATGCCGTCGTCGATGTCACGGTGGTCGTGCGCGAGCAAGCTGTCCAACGATCCCGTCAGGATTTCCTCGTGCGCCTGAGGCATGGTGGTTTCGAACCTTCCGTCGCGGCGCCGGCGACCGACGTGCTCCGGGGCAGGCCGGCGCCTTGTTGTCCCTATACACATTGTCACTTCTGAGCGACCCCAGGCAAGAGGAGGACCGCCGCTGAAGTGCAACAGAGCGGAGTCTCTCCCGCCTCGCAGCCTCTTGCGACGAGGTGGAAGGTCCCGTAGAACTAAGAAGATTAGTTTCTAAGGAGAGCGCGATGTCCACTCCGACGACCGGCGTCACCTCAGGGACCCTGGAGCAGCTGCAGACGTCGTACACCGCCGCCCGGCGCCGTCTCGACACGGCCCAGCACCGGATGCGCGCGACCATCGCCCGGCCGCACGCGCCGTTGGAGGCGCGGCGGGCCGGTCGCGACCTGACCGTGGCACTGCGCGAGGCCAGCACTCTCGCCAACCGCGCGCTGCAGCTCAGCATGGCGACCACCCCGGCTGCGCCACGGCGAGGGCTCCTCCGGCGCAAGGCCACCCGCAGCCTCCCGGCGGACGTCCAGGTCTGGTCGACCGAGCTGGTGCGGCTCGCGCAGGTCGGCGCGTGGCTGAGCACGGCCATCGCCGATGATCCCAGTCTGCTCGTCCCCACCGTCGTACGCGTCGGCAGCCGCGCGGCGACCGGCCCGCACATCGCCGGAATGGTCGCGGAGCCGAAGAGCCTGGTCGCCGCGACCCTGCACCAGCCCCGGATCGGCGTGGACCTCAGGCGCGTCGTGGACGGCATCGAGGGCCCGCGTGCCCTGCCGGGGGGCGAGACCTCCGGCGCCCCTGACCCGGCCGCGTGAGCCGTTTCCGCCGTCCTGGCTAGGGTCGAGCCGACAGATCGCCGGTCGCGCGAGCCTGCCCGCGCGCCCGGCCGTCGACGGCGGGCCTGCGCCCGGGTGACGGGACGGAGAGGATCGTGCTCATGCCCCCCGCGCGACCCGGGCCGAGCTCGACGTGAGGGACAACTCGACCGAGCCCGCGAGGCGCGCGGTCAAGGCCGCCGTTGCCACGCTCGACCCCGGCTACTTCGCGCTGGTGATGGGCACCGGCATCGTCTCGACGGGGATGCGCAACCACGGGCTGATCGCGTTCTCGGATGCGTTGCTGTGGCTGACGGCGTTCAGCTATCTGGTACTGGTCGCGCTGACGATCGGCCGGGCGGTGTTGTTCCCGCGCGAGCTGCGGTCGGACTTCGACGACCCGGCGCGGGGCTTCCGCTTCTTCACCTTCGTCGCGGGCACGAGCGTGCTGGGCAACCGGTTGGCGCTGGACGGGCACCGGCACACGGCTCTGGCGCTGCTGGCCGTCGCCTGGGTGGCCTGGATCCTGCTCGGCTACATCGTCCCGTGGACCGCCGTCCTGGGCCGTGAGGACCGACCCGTCGTCGCCAGCGCGAACGGCACGTGGTTCATCTGGGTGGTCGCGAGCCAGTCTCTCGCCGTGCTCGCCGCCGCGCTCGAGCCGACGGTCGTGACCGGCCGCCGCGAACTGGCCCTGCTCGCGGTCTTCTCCTGGTCGGTGGGCGTCTTCCTCTATGCCGCGGCCGGCATCTTCGTCGCCGCCCGGATGATGCTCTACCCGTTGCGCCCGATCGACCTGACGCCGCCGTACTGGGTGGCGATGGGCGCCACCGCGATCACCGTGCTCGCCGGCGCGCGCATCGTGCAGATGGCCGACGCGCCGATGGTGAACGTGACCCGCGGGCTCATCGCGGGGGCATCGGTCGCCTTCTGGGCGTTCGGCACCTGGCTGATCCCCGTGCTGGTGGCGGCCGGGTGGTGGCGGCACGTGACGCACCGCATCCCGCTGCGTTACCAGGCCACGCTGTGGAGCATCGTCTTCCCGCTGGGCATGTACGGCGTCGCCGGCCACTACCTCGGCTCGGCCGACCGCCTGCCCATCGTCCGCGTCATCGGTGAGAACGAGACCTGGTTCGCGCTGGCCGTGTGGGCGTTGACGTTCGCCGCGATGGCCGTGCACCTGGTCCGCACGGTGGTCCTGCCCACCTGGGCGCGGCCGGTCGCGCCGGCTCGCTGAGGTTCGTCGGCGGTTGCCGGCCCGGCGGCCGGGTTGCCGGCGTCAGGAGATCTCGGGCAGATCCTGGTGGGTGCTCACCGCGAGCCGGTTCCAGACGTTGATGACCGACACGGCCATCAGCAGGTGCACCATGCCGGCGTCGTCGAACTGCTTGTGAGCGTCGTCCCACACGTCGTCGGGGACGCCGCCGTGCCCGATCAGGGTGACGGACTCGGTGAATGCCAGGGCGGCGCGCTCCCGCTCGCTGAACAGGTCGGGCGCCTCGCGCCAGGCGGACAGGATGTCGAGGCGACGCTGGTCCTCACCGCCCGCTCGGGCGTCGCGATTGTGCATGTCGAGGCAGTAGGCACAGCCGTTGAGCTGTGAAGCCCGAATCTTGATCAGCTCGTAGAGCGGCTTCTCCAGGCCGCTGTTGCGCACGTAGCGCTCCATCGCGAGCACCGACTGGTAGGCGGCCGGGTCGATGTCGTGCATGGACAACCGCTGGTGGCTCATGCTGAGCATCCTCTCTGCTCCGACGATCCCCCCCGAGCGTCAGTAGAAACTAGAGGTGTTACGACTACTGCTCGCCCTGCGGTGGCAGCCCGCCGACGTGCGGCGTGTCGACGCCGAGCGCTCCCAGCTTGGCAGCGCCGCCCGGCGAGCCCAGCGGCGCGTCCCGGCCGGGGAGCGTCTCGGCGAAGAACCGGGCGTTGTCCTCGGTGTAGATCGACCACTTCGCCGGCAGGTCGTCCTCGTAGTAGATCGCCTCGACCGGGCAGACTGGCTCGCATGCGCCGCAGTCGACGCACTCGTCCGGGTGGATGTAGAGCGCGCGCTCACCCTCGTAGATGCAGTCGACCGGGCACTCCTCCACACAGGCGCGGTCGAGTACGTCGACGCAGGGTTCGGCGATCACGTAGGTCACGGCGAAGTCCTCTCACGAGCGAGCGGCCCGGTCTGCGGGGCGAGACGCGACGGGGTCGGGGTATCTCGAGAACATTGTTACAGCAGGTGTTGGTAAAAACAAGAGGCCCGATGACCGACGCGGCAATGGGACGGAGGCTGTTCGCTGAGCGCGCCGGCGGCGTTACGGTGAGGATCAGCGGCGCGAACACCCGGTTGGTGCCCTGAGTCACCACCATGGGTGCCGATGTTCGATCTGATCCGGTTCGGTCTCACCGACACCTTCGAGCTCAGCGCCGTACTGCCCGAGGTTACGGCCGGCGCGCCGAGTCTGGAAGACGCTGCGGCGCGGGTCGTTCGCTTCTTCTACGACAACGTCCTGGACAAGGAGACCGGAGAGCGCTCGCTGGCCGTTGTCCGCTGTTTCCTGGCGCGGCCCTTCGAGCGACTTCCGGCCACCTTGCAGGATCTCGCCGTGACGGCCTCGCCGGCGTCCACACCACACCCCCGGCAGCTCTGCCTGACGCTGCTGGCGGCGGCCGGCGACGAGCAGGCGGCGCACGACGACCGAATGACGCGGGAGCGCACCACGATCGTGCTGCCGAGCGCGGCGGCAGACGCGTTCACGCCGATGGTGGCCGAGGTCGCCCAACGGCTTCATCGCGGTGAGGCCGAGGGGGGAGTGCTGCGCCGGGTGGCGCCGAGCTACGCCGTCGGCCTCGTGTCGGACGCGCGGGACGACAGGGTGCTGTCCGGCTGGTCTGGCGTGGTCGTCGCCTATGGCATCCGCAGCATTCTGACGCTCACCGCGCGGTTGAGCCCGGACACGCATCTCACGGTCGCGCTCGACTCGAAGGTGGCGATCCCGGAACGTACGGCGGATGCCTTCGCGGCCGTCGGCATCGGGTTGAAGTTGGCGATGCTGCCGCACGTGGGCACGGGTGCTCTCGCAGGCGATCGGGGTCGTCCGCAGCCCGGTTCGGCCGGCGAAGAGGCGATGCTTCGAGTGCAGAACGAGACGTTGCACGAGTTGCTTCGCGTGCGCCACGAGGTGGCTCTCGACCAGTCCGGCGAGTTGCAGCGTGCGCTGGAACTCGCCGAGCAGCGAGCCGCAGAGCTCGCGATTTCCCAGGCGGCGCTCGCGGGTAGTGAAGCGCGCGCGTCAGCGATTGTCGGAGCCGCGCTCGACGCCGTCGTGGTGATGGACGCCGGCGGCCGGGTGGTGGAGTGGAATCCGGCGGCCGAGGCCACGTTCGGCTACCCGCGCCACGAGGCGGTGGGCGAGCTGGTGGCCGACTTGGTGGTGCCGGATGCCCTACGGTCCAGACACACCAAAGGGCTGGAGAACTATCTCGCGACGGGCGAAGGTCCGCTGATCGGCCAGCGCGTCGAGATCACCGCGATGCACCGCGACGGCGGGCTGTTACCGGTCGAGCTGACGATCACTCCCGTTCAGGGCGGCGGCGGCGGTCCGGTGTTCACGGCGTTCATCCGTGACATCACCGAGCGGCGCGAGCGGCAGGCGGAGCTCGTCGAGAGCCGGGAGAACTTCGCCCACATTGCCCGGACCCTGCAGCGGAGTCTGCTGCCCGCCGCCCTGCCGCAGGTCGCGGGCCTCGAGCTGGGCGCGGTCTTCCACCCCTCGAGGGCCGGCAGCGACGTGGGCGGCGACTTCTACGACGTCTTTCGGCTCGGCCGCACCGACTTGATGCTCACCCTGGGCGACGTGTGCGGGAAGGGTGCCGAGGCGGCAGCGATCACCGCCATCGCCCGTCACACCGTGCGCGCCGTCGCGCCGGACCTGCGCCATCCGAGCGTGATCCTGCGGCGGTTGAACGACGCGCTGGCCGACCACGACATCGGTGAACGCTTCTTGTCCATCGTGACGGCACGGGCCGTGCCGATCGTGCGCGGCCTGCGGCTGTCCGTGTGCTGCGCCGGACACGCCCAACCGATGGTCGTGCGGGCCGGTGGTGACATCGAACGGGTAGGGGTCCCAGGCGACCTGCTTGGCCTTTTCCCGGAGGTCCGGCTGTTCGAGGAAACCGTGCAGCTGGCCCGCGGAGACACCTTCGTCGTCTTCACCGACGGCGTCACGGAAGCGATGCGGCAGTACGAGGAGTTCGGCGAGCACGGGCTCGCCCAAGCGCTACTGGAGACCCGTCACCGCTCAGCGACCGAGATCGTCAACCACGTCCTCGACGAGGTGCTCGCCTTCGGCGGGGAGCAGTCCCGAGACGACATCGCCGTCCTCGCCATCCGCGCGGTCGACGGAGGCTAGTCAGTCGACGTTCTGCTGCTCGCCGAACGTCTCTCCGACGACGATGCCTTCGTTGCTGATCGTGTACTGCCGGATCTCCGGCTCGTGCAGGCTGGCCCTGGTCTTCAACACGGTCACGGCGCGTTTCACCTGCGACTGTCCACGCAGGAACTGCAGCAGCACCACGTTGTCACTCATGTTGGAGATGCCGGTCTCTGACAGCCGGGAGAGGTGGAACAGGTCCGGCACCTCCATGGTCATGTAGACGCTGATGCCACGGTGAGAGCAGCGCTGCACGAACGAGTACACGTACTCGCGGAAGCGGACGTGGTCGGGCGAGGCGAATGAGAGGTCGCCGAGGCTGTCGACCATGAGCCGGCGCACACCCTCGCGCTCGGCCCGCTCGAGGACGTCGTGGACCCACTCGTCGATGTAGAGGTCGACCGAGGAGCGGTAGTGCAGGCTGACGTTCGGGTCGTCCAGCGACCAGCCGAACCCGGCCGCCGTTCGAGCCAGCTGCACCGGGTTCTCCTGCAGGGTCGCGATTAGCCCGCGTTCGCCGGCGCGGGCGCCGGCGAAGATGAAGCTCAGTCCCATCACGGTCTTGCCGGCCCCGGACGGCCCCGCGACGAGGGTGGAGGAGCCGGGCCAGTAGCCGGTGCCGATCATCGAGTCCAGCGCCGGGATCCCGGAGGACTGCCGGGTGTCGTCCATCGCGTAGGAGTCACTGACCGGTAGGTCGGCGAGCCGCGGGAAGACGTCGAGCCCGTTGTCTGACAACCGGTAGCCGTGCCGGCCGGAGAGGAAGTCGCTGCCGCGCAGCTTCAGCACCTGCAGCATGCGCATCTGGCGTTCGCCCGACATCGTCGAGGACAACGAGATGATGGCGTCGGCAACGGCGAACTCCGGCTCCCGGCTGAGCTCGTCCGGTCCGTATTCGCCGACCCACAGCGAGGCGGCGCCGGTGGTGCTCAGCCGCGCCGCGAAGTCGTGGAGGAACCAGCGAAAGTCCCCGGGCTCGCGGGCGAACGCGTGCACCGCCTTGAAGCTGTCGATGACGACCAGCGCCGGCTTCCGTCTTGCGATGACAGCTTCGAGCTCTTCGACGAACGCCGGCAGCCCTCTCTCGTCCAGCAGCCCGCCGAGGTCTTCGTAGAACACCCAGTTGCCGACCGCCTCCTCGCTGAAGAACTTCAGCGTCCGGCCGTAGCGGAGGATCTTCTCCATCGGCTCCGAGACCGTGGACACATACAGCGCGGGCCGTTGACGGGTGGCGTTGGCGAAGACGAACTGCTGAGCGAGCAGGGTCTTTCCGGTGCCGGGCTCGCCCATGATCAAAGTGAGGGCGTCGTCCCAGAGCCCCCCGCCCAGCACCGCATCCAGCCGTGCGTGGCCGCTCGACAGCCGCCCTGACATGACGCATCCTCTCTGCGCCCGTGAGCAGGGCAACGTACGAACGACCTGTAAGTGAGATTGCAGGTTGCCTACCACGTCATCGCTCGGAAAAACGCGGCGGCTCAACGGGAATGGATCACCTCGGCCGCGCGACGTCAAGTGGCGCCGGATGGCGCGCTCGTTGCCCGGCCGGCTTGTGCCGGTATATCAGCGCGCGAAGGATGGCGTGGGCTCGTCAGCCAGCTCGGCTGGTCCTGCGCAGGTCGGCGATTTCGGCCTTGAGTCGCGTGACCTCGGCTTGCAGCTCGAGGACCCGGCTTACCCCGGCGAGGGTGAGGCCCTCGTCGATGAGACCGCAAATGTGCGACACGCGATCGATGTCGTCGCGACTGTACCGACGTTGGTTGCCCTCCGAACGATCCGGCGTGACGAGGTCGTGAGCCTCCAGCCGGCGAAGGAACGCCTGCTGCACGTCGAGCATGTCGGCTACTTGCCCGACGGTGAAGATCGGTCGAGTCGGGTCGTCAAACAGTGAAGTCACGGCATCCACCCACGTCTAGGTGCGGTGGGGCGGCGGCGTGGGTGCTCGCGGCGCCGCCCCACCGCGTCCTCGATCAGCTCTCGATCTGGGCGTGCTTGCCCCCGACGCTCACCTCGATGCGGCGCGGCTTGGCCTTCTCGGCCAGGGGCAGGTGCACGGCCAGCACACCGTCGACGTAGTCGGCGGTGACGGCTTCCGCGTCGACCCAGTCCGGGACGCGCAGCCGGCGGCTGATCGTGCCGTCGAACCGCTCCTGGATCAACAGGTGATCGCTCTCGCCGTAGTTGCTTCGGCGCTCGGCACTGATGGTCAGCACATGGTTCTCGAACGTCAGCCCGATCTTGTCGCCGGCGACCCCGGGCAGGTCGACGCTGACGACCAGCTCATCGGCCCGGCGAATGACGTCCATCGGCATCCCGGCGCCGTCGACGCCGCCGAAGGCGCGCTGGGTCAGGCGATCGAACTCCGCGACGAACGGGTCGACCCTCTCGAGCAGCATGAGGCACCTCCTAGTGCTGATGCCGGCCGCTTGCCGGCCGGCGCTAACCTGATAGTCAAAGGCTAGCAAACTTACAAACAAAGATGCAAGTCTTGAGTCAGCAACACTTCGACGGCGGTGCCGCCTTTGGTCAGTTGCCCAGGTCGAGCTCGAACCAGACGGCCTTACCTTCGTCGGTTCCCTCGACGCCCCAACGGTCGGCGACTGCGGCAACGATGCGAAGGCCGCGTCCGTGCTCAGAGTCGGGTGCGACCGTCTTCGGCCCCTCGGGGAGCCGTATGTCGTGGTCGAGAACTGCGACATGCAGGTGCCCGGTCGGGCGGGCGGCGACAAGAGTCGCGCGGCTTCGGCCGTGGATGACCGCGTTGGTGACCAGCTCGCTCACGAGCAAAGCAGCCTTCTCGCACACGTCATCCCCGAGCTCTGCGGCGACGCAGAACTCTCGGATGAACTTGCGGGCCTGTCTGGCCGATGTGCGCTCGGCGGGCAGGGCGACGGTTGCCCGGAGGCTGAAGTCTTCGTACGCCACGCCCACCACCCTCCTTAGGGGTCGCCCCGCCCGAGGCATCAGGTAAGCCAGACTTTGCTGTGCTGGTACCCCGAGACACATCTGATCGAAACGGGCGGATCGGGCCTCGCGGCACTCCAGCGGATCGCAGCGCTAGGCCCCCGGCGACCGCGGTGGCGCCAGATCCGCGATGGACGCCGTCACGCGCCAGGGCTGGTAAGGGAAGCGGGGGACGTCCGGCTCGGTCGTGACCCCGGTGAACACCAGCACGGTGTGCATGCCGGCCTCGATTCCGGCGACGATGTCCGTGTCCATCCGATCGCCGATCATGACGGTAGCCTCGGAGTGCGCGCCGAGCGCGTTGAGCGCGCTGCGCATCATCAGCGGGTTGGGCTTGCCGACGAAGTACGGCTGCACGCCGGTGGCGGCACTGATCAGGGCCGCGACCGAGCCCGTGGCCGGTGACAGCCCGTCGGCGGCCGGGCCGGTCGGGTCGGGGTTGGTGGCGATGAAGCGTGCACCGCCGAGGATCAGCCGGATCGCCCGCGTGATGGCGTCGAAGCTGTAGGCCCGGGTCTCGCCGAGGACGACGTAGTCGGGGTTGATCTCGGACAGTGCGTAGCCGACCTCGTGCAAGGCGGTGGTGAGCCCGGCCTCGCCCACGACGTACGCCGACCCGTGCGGCCGTTGACTGTGCAGGAACTGGGCGGTCGCCAGAGCAGAGGTCCACAGTGCCTCCGTCGCTACCCTCAGGCCGGCCTGCTCCAGACGGGCTTGCAGGTCTCGCCGGGTGTACAGCGAGTTGTTGGTCAGCACGAGGAACGGGGTACCGGCCGCCTGCAGGGCATCGAGGAATTCAGCCGCGCCCGGGATCGGGCGCCCGCCGTGCACCAGCACCCCGTCCATGTCCATCAGGACGGCGTGGGCGTCGAAGTCACCGATCCGCATGTCGTCCTAGTCCTGCGCGACGCTGACTGCTCTCATGCCCTCAGCCTGCACGACGAAGGTGACCGCCGGGTTACGGCACGTTGGCCGGACGGTGAACCCGGGTCAGGCTTCGAGCTTGTAGCCGAGCCCGCGCACCGTCTGCAGCAACTGCGGCCGCGCCGGGTCTGCCTCTATCTTGCTGCGCAGCCGCTTGACGTGGACGTCGAGAGTCTTGGTGTCGCCGACGTAGTTGGGACCCCACACCCGGTCGATGATCTGCTCGCGAGTGAGCACCCGGCCGGGGTTGCGCAGAAAGAACTCGAGAAGCTCGAACTCCTTCAGAGGCAAGGAAACCGGGTGGTCCTCGACGGTGACGATGTGCCGGTCGATGTCCATGCGCAGCGGCCCGGCGGCCAGAACACCCGAGTCGGGCGCGCCGGCATGTTCCCGGTTTCGCCGCAGCACCGCCCGAATGCGCGCGGTGAGCTCGCGCGCGGAGAACGGCTTGGTGACATAGTCATCAGCGCCGAGCTCGAGACCGACGACCTTGTCGGTCTCGCTGTCGCGGGCGGTCAACATGATGATCGGTACGTCGGACCGCTGCCGCAGCGCGCGGCACACCTCGGTGCCCGGCAGGTCGGGCAACATGAGATCCAGCAGCACGAGGTCGACGCCTCCGTGGTCGAAGGCGGCGAGGCCGTCCGGACCGGTGCGGGCCACGTCGACGTGGAACCCCTCCTTGGCGAGCATGTAGGACAGCGCGTCGGCGAAGGATTCTTCGTCCTCGATGACGAGCAGGCGGGTCATGACGTGCTCCGCAGCTCGGGGTCGGCGACCGGCAGGCTCAGCGTAAACGTCGAACCGTGACCCGGCTTGCTCCACACCGCAACCTGGCCGCCGTGATTGGCGGCGATGTGCTTGACGATGGCCAGGCCTAGTCCGGTGCCGCCGGTGGCCCTCGACCGGGCGGGGTCGGCCCGGTAGAACCGCTCGAAGACGCGGTCCAGGTCGGCCTCCTCGATGCCGATGCCCTCGTCCTTGACCACGAGGTCGACGTGGGTCGGCTCGCCCGCCGGACGAGGGCGCACGGTGATGCCGACCGACGTGCCCTCGGGGCTGTAGGCGATCGCGTTGTCGAGCAGGTTGACGACCGCGGTGACCAGCTGTTCGCGGTTGCCCCGGACGGGTGGCAGCGCGGCCACGTCGGGGCGGACGTCGATCTGCTTGGCTGACGCGGCCAGCCGGGTCCGATCCAGTGCTTCGGCGACGACGGAGGCGAGCCCGACCGGTTGCGGCTCGGCGACGTCGTCGGCGGTTTCCAGCCGGGAGAGCTGGATGAGCTCGGCGACCAGCTTCGACAGCCGGGTGGCTTCGTGCTGCATCCGTGCGGCGAAGCGCTGGACGGCAGCCGGGTCGTCGGTGGCGTCTTGCAGTGCCTCGGCCAGCAGCGACAGCGCGCCGACGGGGGTCTTCAGCTCATGACTGACGTTGGCGAGGAAGTCGCGGCGCATGTCGGCGACCCGCCGAGCCTCGGTGACGTCTTCGACGATCAGGATCACGTGGCGGCCGTCGTCGATCGGGGTCGCCCGGGCGGCCACCGCTGTCGGCTCGCGGGGCAGCCAGCCGTGCAAGAGGCGCACCTCGGTCTCGGCCGCAGCCCCGGAGCGGCGGGCCTCGCGCACCAGCGCGCGTAGCTGGGGGAGGGCCAGCTCATCGCCGCGCACCAGCCCCATCGCCCGGCCGGCCGCGTTGCACACGACCACGCGTTCGGCCCTGTCGACGACCAGCGCTCCGACGTGCAGAACCGACAGGGCGTCGGCGGCGAGCTGCGGCTCGTCGGACGGTGCCGCCGGGTCGGCAACGGTCACGCCGGCCGGGGCGCGTCCCCGGCGCCGGCGACGCAGTGCGATCACCACACCTCGATCGTAGGAAGCGAACCCGCCCGGTTGACCGGACGTTGGCCGATCGTTTGCCAGTCGTTCACCCGACGGCAGCACGCCGGACGATCACGGTGGCTACCGTGGCGGCAACCGAGTAGGGAGCGGGGCCGAGCATGCGTGACGCCTACCACGAGGATCTCGACGCCATCGGGGCTGCCTTGGTGCGGCTCACCGGCCTGGTCGAGAGCGCCATCACCCGCGCCACCGTCGCGCTGATGCAGGCAGACCTCACCGCGGCGGAAGCGGTGATCGCCGGTGACGAGGAGGTCGACGACCTCTACCGGTGGATCGAGGCGCGGTCGCTGGACCTGCTGGCCCGCCAACAGCCGGTGGCCGGTGATCTGCGCACGCTCGTCGGCGGTCTGCGCATGGTCTCCGACCTGGAGCGCGTGGGCGACTACGCCGTGCACATCGCGAAGGTCGCTCGGCGCCGCTACCCGGCCGGGGCCGTTCCGCCCGAACTGCGCGACATCGTCGCCGAGATGGGGGCCACCGCCGCGAGCATCGTGGCGAAGGCCGGTGTCGTCATCGCCGAGCGTGACGTGGCGGCGGCGCGGGAGCTGGAGTCCGACGACGACGTCATGGACGCGTTGCAGCGCCGACTGTTCCGGGTGTTGCTGGACGGCGGCTGGCCGCACGGGATGGAGGCGGCGATCGACATCACGCTGACCGGCCGCTATTACGAGCGGCTTGCCGACCACGCCGTCTCCGTCGCCCGTCAGCTGGTCTACCTGGTCACCGGCGAACACGGCTGGGCGCCCGCGCACGGCTGAACCGTCAGCCGAAACGTCCGGTGATGTAGGCCTCGGTCCGAGGATTCGACGGCGAGGTGAAGATCTTCTCCGTGTCGTCGATCTCGATCAGGCGGCCCGGCTCGCCGGGCCCTTCCACCGTGAAGAATCCGGTGGTGTCGCTGACCCGGGCCGCCTGTTGCATGTTGTGCGTCACGATCACGATCGTGTAGCGGTCCTTCAGGTTCGCGATCAGGTCTTCGATCGCCAAGGTGGAAATCGGGTCCAGGGCCGAGCACGGTTCGTCCATGAGCAGCACCTGCGGCTCGACCGCGATCGCGCGCGCGATGCACAGCCGCTGCTGCTGCCCGCCGGACAGGCCGGCGGCGGGCTTCTTCAAGCGGCCGCTGACCTCTTCCCACAGATGCGCGGCCCGCAGCGACCGTTCCGCGGCCTCCTCGAGTTCGGCACGTCGGCGTACGCCGGTGAGCCGCAGGCCGGCCACCGCGTTGTCGAAGATGCTCATGGTCGGGAACGGGTTCGGCCGCTGGAAGACCATGCCGATGGTGCGGCGGACTCTGGTGGGGTCGACAGAGGGGTGGTAGATGTCCTCGTCGTCGAGCAGCACCCTGCCTTGCACGCTGGCCCCGGGGACCACTTCGTGCATGCGGTTGAGTGCACGCAGGAAGGTGGACTTGCCGCAGCCGGACGGACCGATCAGCGCCGTCACCGCCTTGGCCTCGAGGCTGAGTGTCACGTCCTCGACCGCGACGACCTCGCCGTAGCGGCAGGTGAGGCGTTCGGTTTCGATGCGGTTGGCCATGGCTCGGGTCTCCTAGCGTTGCCTGAGCGCGCTGCGGCGGGCGAGTATGCGCGCGCCGGCGTACAGCGCGATGACCAGGACGATCAGCGTCAGCGCGGCCGCCCACGCTCGGTCGACCGCGGGGGCGTAGGCCTGCTGTGCCGAGTTGTAGATGAACACGGACAGTGCGCTCTGCGGCCCGGAGAACGGGTTGTTGTTGATGAACGTGTTGTCGAAGGAGGTGAGCAGCAGCGGTGCGGTCTCCCCGGTGACCCGGGCCACGGCCAGCATGACGCCCGTCGTCAGCCCGGCCGCCGACGTCGGCAGCACGACCGAGAGCACCGTGCGCCACTGGGTGATGCCTAGCGCATAGCTCGCCTCGCGCAGCGCGTCGGGCACCAGGTTGAGCATGTCCTCACTGGCGCGGATCACCACCGGCAGCTGCAGCACGGCCAGCGCGAGCGCACCGGCAAAGCCGGAGTATCCCCGGTGCAGTCCGAGGACCAGGAACGCGTAGACGAACAGGCCGGCCACGATCGACGGGATGCCGGTCATGACGTCGACGAAGAAACGGATGCTGCGAGGCAGCCAGCCGCGGCCGAACTCCGTGAGGTACAGCGCGGCGAGCAGCCCCACCGGAACGCTGATCAGGGAGGACAGCAGCACCATCTCGACGGTGCCGACGATCGCGTGGTAGATACCGCCGCCGGCGCTCGACGGTGGGACACCGGCCATCGAGTGCGTCAGAAACGCGGCGGACAGGTGCGAAGCGCCGCGGTAGACGGTGTAGCCGAGGACCAGGAGCAGCGGCGCCACCGCGGCGAGGAAGGCCAGCAGCAATGCGGCCCGGAACGCCCGATCGGTGACCCGCCGCCGGGTCTCCCGCCAGCCGGGCGCGGCTCGTAGGCCGGAGGCGACCGGGCCGGTCATCGCGACGCCCCTCGGCGGCGCGCTTCCCTGCCGAGCATCCAGCGGGCGAGCAGGCTCACCACCATCGTCATCGCGAACAGCACCAGTCCGCTGGCGATCAGCGCCGCCCGGCCGGTGCTGCCGGCCTCGCCGAACTGGGTGGCGATGTTGGCCGCGATGGTGTTCTTGCCCGGCACGAGCAGGTGGGCGTTGACGTCGAAGCTGATGCCCAGCACCAGCGCGACCGCGATCGTCTCGCCCAGGGCACGGCCCAGGCCGAGGATGACCGCGCCGAACAGGCCGGCGCGGCTCACGGGCAGCACCGCAGTGCGCACCACCTCCCAGCGGGTGGCACCCAGACCCAGCGCCGCCTCCTTGATCTGCGGATCCACCTGCCGGATCGTCTCCCGGCTCATCGCCGCGATGATCGGCAAGATCATGATGGCCAGCACGATGGAGACGGCGAAGATCGACCGGCTCGGTGACGGCACACCTTGTGGGGCGGAGAACAGCGGGATGAAGCCGAGATGGTCGGCCAGCCACTGCTGCAGCGGAGTGAGGCGTGGCACCAACCAGTACAGCCCCCACAGGCCGAACACCACCGAAGGCACCGCGGCCAAGGCGTCGGTCAGGTAACCGAGCAGGTTGGCGACGCGCCGCGGCGCCATCTCGGTGATGAACAGCGCAACCCCGACCGCGACCGGAAACGCCAGCAGCAGCGCGATGGCGCTCGACAGGAGGGAGCCGAATGCCACCGCCGCGATGCCGAAGACGGCCGGAGTGGCATCGGGTTGCCAGGTGCGGGTCGTCCAGAAGCTGGTGCTGTCAGCGCGGAACGCCGGCAGGGCCTGCACGACCAGGAAGAGCGCGATGGCCGCGAGAACCGCCAGCACCAGGCCACCGCACGCCAACGTGGTGGTGCGGAAGGCCCGGTCGCCCGACCACCAGCCGCCACGGTGGCGCAGGGCCCCGGACGTCGGGCTGATCGGTTCGGCCGTCATCGCGGCGCCCCTCAGGAGGCGTTGACGGCGGCGATTGCCGCTCGGTCCTTGGTCGCCATCGCGGGCGGCAACGGTGCGAAGCCCAATTGGGCGGCGGTCTGCTGGCCTGCGCCGACCGCGTAGTCCAGGTAGCTCTTCAGCGCCGCCACCTTGTCCGCGCCGAAACTGCTCGGGTAGTGGCTGCAGACGATGACGTAGCTGACCGTCGAGATGGGGTAGGCGTCGGCCGCGGCCGGCTTGTAGTCGATCGTCGCCTTGAGGTCATTGCCGGTGCCGCTGAGCTGCGCCGTTTCGAGCGCCCTGCTGACGTTCGCCGACGTGAGCGGCACGAAGGAGCCCCCGGCGTTCTTGATCAGCGCGGTGGTCAGCTTGTGCTGCTCGGCGAAGGCCTGCTCGGTGTAGGTGATGCCGCCCTTGGTCTGGTTGACTCCGGCCGACACGCCCTCGTTGCCCTTGGCGCCCTGGCCGACCGGCCAGTTCAGCGTCTTGTCCGACCCCAGCTTCCACGAGCTCGCCGCGGCCGCCTTCAGGTACGCCGAGAACACCGCGGTCGTGCCGGACCCGTCCGAACGGTGGAACACCACGATCGGAATGTTCGGCAGAGTCGCACCCGGGTTGTCGGCAGCGAGCACCGGGTCGTTCCAGCGGGTGATCGTGCCCTGGAAGATTCCCGCCACGGTGGCGGCGGTGAGACGCAGGTTCTTCACGTCCGGCAGGTTGTAGGCGACCGCGACGCCGCCCGCCGTCACCGGCAGGTGGATCGCGGGTGCGCCGCCACACCGGTTGTCCGCCGTCCGTTGCTCGTCGGGCTTCATCGTCACGTCGGAACCGGCGAAGTCAACGGTGCCCTGACCGAACTGCTGGATACCCGCGCCGGATCCGACGCTGTTGTAGTTGACGTGCACCTGCGGGCAATTCGACAGGAAGGACGCCGACCAGGCCTGCTCCATCGGCGCTTGGAAGCTCGACCCGCCGCCCGTCAGCTGCGCGGCCGAGCAGCTGCCACTGGCGCTTCCCGTCGCCGCCACGGTGCCGCCGTTGCCCGTGTTGTTGTTGCTGCCACAGGCCGTCACGGCCACGGCCCCGGCCAGGGCCACCCCGGCCAGTCCACCCCATCGCCGCAGCGACGAGCCCTCTATTCCTCGAGATGTCTTCACGAGTCGGACGGTAGGCAGTCGACGTGACTG
Source organism: Mycobacteriales bacterium (assembly GCA_035690485.1). Lineage (NCBI taxonomy): Bacteria > Bacillati > Actinomycetota > Actinomycetes > Mycobacteriales > Mycobacteriales bacterium. The sequence continues at coordinate 79,777 of DASSKL010000066.1, forward strand.
GCCTCCAGCGCGGCGGTTAACGGGCGGTGAACGTCCTGTGACATCTCCGTCGCACGCGTTCGTTGAGCGGCTGCTCGTCGACGAACCACCCGTTGTCGTCGTCGGCGCAGTTGCCGACGAGAACCTGCCCTGGATCTCTTTCCAGGTGTCGCTGTGGCGGGTCACGACGCGTCGTCTGCCGCTCTTCGAGCACCGATTCCTTGCGCTGTCGATGCGGTAGAGGCGACAGGCCCCAAGGACGCACCCGAGATGGAGGCACGATCCAGCGCGACGATGCCCACGACGGCGACAAGAGCGCCGGCCAACTGCACCGACAGCTGTACGGGGGAGGCGGCGAGCGCCTCATGGAGCACGACGGTGCCGATGAGCACTGCCGACGTCGGCTCGAGCGTGTCGATGACCGGCAGGCTGATCTGTAGTGCCCCGGACTGGAAGGTTAATTGGGACAGGACGAGCCCAGCCGCCCCGGCGACGGCCAGTGCGTAGGGATCCCATGACGTCATCGTGGTCACGACGCCGGCATGCCTCAGATGGCCGACAAAGTTCTTGCTGAGCGCGTCGACCAGCCCGAAGCAGGCTGCGCCGGCGAGGGCCAGCAGCGTTGTCCGGGCGACTCGTGACGCGCGTCGGCTGGCGACAAGCGCGGTGGCGCAGACCGCCGCGACTGCGAGCACGGTCACCGACCACTCATGAGGATCTGCTGTGGGCGTGCCGGCGCGGGGAGGCGAGACGCCGAGAAACACCCCGACGCCCGCCGTTACCAGCAGCGCGGCGCTCCACTCCCGCCGCTGCAACCGACGCGCCTGCGTCCGAGCCAACAACGGGAGCGCGAACAGCAGATCTGTGGCCGCGACCGGCTGGACCAGCGCGAGTGGCCCAAACGCCAGCGCAACTGCCTGCACCCCGAACGACGCCGCTTGCAGCCCGGCCCCGGCCAACCACAGCGGTGACCGCCGTACAGCCAGCACCGATCGCAGAGACCCGCCAGGACGACGGTCCTTGCCGGTCGTGTTCGCGGCCCGGAACATCAGCACGGAAGACACGCCGAACATCGCCGCTGCGGCGATGGCGGCGACCACCGCGATGGCGGTGGACACCACCCATCACCCCGCTCCTCGAGCGGCCGGCGGTTTCACGCGCCGCCATCCTCGGCTGTTGCGGTGGGGGCCGTTGGTCTTTCCGGCGCCGTTGGGGCCGACGAACCCGGTCAGCCGTCCCGGATGCACTTGAAAGGAGCAGTCAGATGGCGCCGCTACGTCGCCGTAGCGCTTCGACACGTCTGGCAACTCGAGCACAGCTTGCTCCTATCGCGTCGAGGCTGGCGCGAGGCGCGCTGCCGGTGCTAGGGCCAGAGGTCCTCAACGGCGTGGAGTCCGAACTGGCGAGCGAGCTTCCAGGCGGAAGAGGACCGTCGCCTCTACCGCAACGCTTTCGGACAGGTCAGGTTTGAAACCGCACAAGGCGCGACGGCCCGTCAGGTGGCCGGGGGTCGGGCTTCGCGCTTGTGGATGGAGGTCGTGCCATGACCAGACAAGACAGGGGCCCCGTGTGCGGAACGGCTAGAGACAGGAGGTTTCGCGATGACCAACGTGACCGGCAGCATCCTGATCAACCGGCCGCCTGAGGCCGTGTTCGACATCGTCGCCGACGAACGCAACGAACCGGCCTACAACCCGGCGCTGATCAGCTCCCAACTGCTGACCGGCGAACCGATCGGAGTGGGCAGCAGATTCAAAGCCGTCCACTCGTCCGGTCGCGGCCCCTTGGAGATGAACGTCGAGCTGACGGAGTACGACGCACCGCGACGGCTCGCATCAGTGACGCACATGTCGTGGGCGGATATCGAGGGAGCAGTGACGTTCCAGCCCGAAGGCGGCAGCACTCGGATGACCTGGTCCTGGAATGTTCAGCCCAAAGGCTTCGCGAAGATCCTGACCCCGTTCGTCGGTGTCATCGGCGGCAGGCAGGAACGTGCTTGTTGGGAAGGGCTCAAGCACTACATGGAACGCGGTAACGACCACGACTGCGACTCAGAGTAGGAACGCGCAGGTCGTCATGAGGTGAGGTGGCGGTGGAAGTACTCGGCGATGCGCTGGTGGGGTCGACCTACCGGGTTGCCCGGTCGTGGCGGGCGACACGGGGGTGCTTCGTCATGACCCTCTGACGTGACGACTCGGTGAGGAACGGGCTGAACTCGGCTACAGGCCAACCCTGCTGCGCGGGCACGCGCGCGACGTTCTCCATCTCCGCCAGCGCCGTGGCGACCTCGCCGGCCTGCACGGCGTAGCCCTGCTCGCGGTGTTCGTGGGCGTAGAGGAACGCCCGGCCGGTCCAGTTGGCCAGCTCGCCGTAGAGCGGGAAGTCGGTGCCGATGTCGCAGACGCTGCACCGGAGGAACACGCGTTCCTCGTCGCGGCGCAGGTCGACAGTGCCGATTCGCGCCCGGTAGCCCACACCGGACTCTTCGACGTGTCGATTTACGACCTAGATCGGCTGTTCGGCCCCCGTTCGGGGCTGCAACCGGCGTAGCCGAGTCACACCGGTCCCTGCGGTTACATCGGCAGCACCTCTCCCACACTTGACCCTGGGGCGTCATGTTGTGCCGAAGCCGCAGTTCGCGACCGGTGCGGCGCACCGTGGAGGACGGCGAGCGCATCCTCTCCGAGGCGTTGGCCGCGATGCGCCAAGGTGACTATCCGCCTAGACGCGCCGCCCTCTCGTCGCGGAGCCAAGGTGATGCTCAACCGCTGAGATAGAACACCGATCTGACCTCTGTCACCTCGGCTGCGAGAGTGCGGGATTCCAGCCGCCCGGTGGCCGGCTGGGAGAGGAAGACGCGCGCTCCGCCGCTCGATACGACGTCGTCCTGCGGTTCCGGCCCGTGCGCAAGACCCATGGACAGACTGTGGTGTTGACCGTCGACGACAATGCGGAGGCCCGATCCTTCCGGAAGGTCGGCGGTCCTCACCAGCTGTCGCACGAGCGCTGCCGCCTCCGGGCTCACCGTAAGCACGTGGCGGTTGCTCCGTTTCCGCGCGTCGCGCGGCGGTGGATTCCTCGCATCATCGCGATGACCCTCACGGCCGGCGCCGGTGTTGAGCTTGATCGGGCACGCACGGCCCACCGCCTCAATGCCGGAGTCGACCCCGGCCATAGTCCATCATGCCCCACTGGGGTGCACAGAGGTCGTCGCTCCGCATGTGCGGCAGCGCTCAGCTTGATTCGGAACCATGTCAAGGTGAGGAGTAACCTCCTGAAGTAGCTCCGTGTGGAGCTCAGGCCACCCGCTTCCGAGTGGAGATTGGCGGTCCCGATGGGACCCGTGCTGCACCCTCGCTCATCCCCTGCGGTCAACCGAAGTCTTCTCGACCGAATCCGCGCGTACCTCGATGAACTGCGTCGTCGAGCACAGCAGCCGAACCCCGACGGCGGTCGGGACCGATGACTCAACGAGTGGGGGAGTAGGCATGGCCGGCAAGAACAAGGGTGGTCGAGAAGCACGCAAGCCTAAGCAGGACCAGAACAAGAAGTCGAAGGGGCAAACCCCCGCACCGAGAGTGCCGGAGCCCGCGCCCAAAGCGCTGAGACCGTCCGGACCGAAATGACGTTGGACCGGCGGATGCGTCGAATGCAGGGTGTCGAGAGGGTAGGCGTGGGCGAGCGGCGAGGCCTCGCCCGTCCGCGCAAGGACGCGGACGATGCCGCAGTGGAAAGGGTTGTCCAGCGAATCGGCACTCTTGACGAGTTCAGCGACGCGCAGATCCGACAGATTGCCGCGATCGCGTTGGTCGCCCTTTCGGTCGATGACGTCGACCGGCAGCGACGGGACGAGACCGCCCGTGAGAACAGGCGCCGGCTCCGGTCGTTGGGCCGCGACTGAACCGTCGCCCCGTCAACACGACCGCGCCCGACTCAACACTTCCTGGCGCAGAAGCCGAGCTGACCGGCACGTGAAACCGGCATCCCGAGAGCGACCGAACGGCGGCTGATGACATGGCGTACCTGATGCTTGTGGGCACGGGCGGCTGGAGCCAGAGATGGGAGATCGCTCCCGGTCGGGAGGAAACGGTCCGCGCAGAGCTGCAGCAAATCGGGACGAGCGGTACGACGCGCCTGCCGCTCCTTGATCCCGATACCAACACCGAGGTCACATTCGTTGTTGCGTGGAGCGCTGTGGCGGTGGGGATCATCACTCCGTCGGTCGCACACGCAGAGTCGCCTGGCCAGTACGCCTGAATGTTGCTGCACGAGTAAGTCCCTCACCCGGCGGCGGAGGAGAACCGCCGCGCGCGGCGCAGGACTCGGTAGCCGGCGCGGCGATGACGGGTGTCGGGGACGGTTGGAGCGACGCGGAAGAACCACCGTTTGCCGAGCTCGATCAGCACCAGGTAGGAGGCCACCATGACGATGAGGGTGAGGAAGAACCCCACCGGCAACGGCGTGAAACCGAGCGCGTGGGCGAACGGTGAGACGGGCAGCGCTGCCCCGACGGCGACGACACCGAGCGCTGCCAGGAGCAGCGGAAGGCTGGGTCGGCTGCGGAAGAACGGGATGCGCCTGGTGCGGATCGCGAAGATGACCAGGGTCTGGGTGGCCAGGGATTCGACGAACCAGCCGGTGCGGAACAGCGCCGGTCCGGCGTGGAAGATCCAGAGCATGACCCCGAAGGTGGCGAAGTCGAAGATCGAGCTGATCGGACCGAAGAAGAGCATGAACCGGCGGATGAAGGCGATGTCCCAGCGAGACGGGCGGACGAGCTGCTCGTCATCCACGTGGTCGGTAGGGATGGCGAGCTGGCTGGTGTCGTAGAGGAGGTTGTTGAGCAGGATCTGCGCGGGCAGCATCGGCAGGAACTTCAGGAGCGCGGAGGCGCCGGCGGCGCTGAACATGTTGCCGAAGTTGCTCGACGTGCCCATCAGTACGTACTTGATGGTGTTGGCGAAGATCCGTCGGCCTTCGATCACCCCGTTGGCGAGGACGTCGAGGTCCTTTTCCAGCAGGATGATGTCCGCGGCGTCCTGGGCGACGTCGGTAGCGGACTCGACGGAGATACCGACGTCGGCGGCGTGCAGTGCGACGGCGTCGTTGACGCCGTCGCCGAGAAAGGCCACGTCGAGGCCGGTACGCCGCTGGGCGCGCACGATCCGTGCTTTGTCCTCGGGGCTGACCCGGGCGAAGATCGCGGTCCCGGCTACGAGGGCCGGGAGCTGGTCGTCGTCGGTTGCGGCGAGGTCGGCGCCGGTGACCGCGGGGCCGGCGGGCAGGCCGAGGTCATGGCAGACCTTGGCGGCGACCTTGGCGTTGTCGCCGGTGACGACCTTGACGGTCACGCCGAGCTCGGCGAGGCGCCGTAATGCGCCGCCGGCGCTGGCCTTCGGTGCGTCGAGGAACACGAGGAAACCGCGCAGGCGAAGGTCGTGCTCGTCGTCGGGGCAGATGCGGTCAAGGTCATCGACGGCGCGGGTTGCGACGGCGACGACGCGACTACCCGCGTCGAACTCGGCGTCGAGGGCTGCCCGAGCGGCGTCTGGTACGTCGGTGCATCGGGCGAGGATTCCTTCGGGTGCGCCTTTGGCGATGAGCAGGCGGCCGTCACGGTCGTCGTCGACGAGAACGGACACCATCCGTCGGTCATGGTCGAACGGCAGGATGCCCAGCCGGCGGTAACCGGCGACGGTGGCGAGTTGCGCCTGGCCGGCGGGGGAGTCCCACAATGCGGCGTCGAGAGGGTTACCACCGACGGGCCGGCCGCCGTCGACGTCCCCCTCGGTGCACAGCAGCCCGAACAGCAGCGGTTCGGGGCTAGGTGCCCCGTCGTTCCCGAGCGAGCGCATGAAGCTGATCCGACCCTCGGTCAAGGTGCCGGTCTTGTCGGTGAACAGCACGTCGATGTCGCCGAGGTCCTCGATGCAGACCAGTCGTTTGACCAGCACCTTGCGGCGGGCCAACTGGCGGGATCCGGCGGCCAGACTGGCCGAGACCACCGCGGGCAGCAGCTGCGGGGTAATGCCGACGGCGATGGCGAGGGAGAACAGCAGCGCGTCGAGGATCGGCCGGTGCAGCAGCACGTTGATGATGAAGATCGAGGTGGTGAGTGCGCCGGCGACCTGCACCAGCAGCATCGAGAAGTGCCGAAGCCCGGCTTGAAACTCGGTCTCCGGCGCACGCTCGGCCAGGCCCAGCGCGATCCGGCCGAACTCGGCCCGGCCGCCGGTCGCGACGACCACCCCACGTCCGGACCCGGCGTGCACGACGGTGCCCATCAGCGCACAGCAGCTCAGCTCGGCCAGCGCCGCGCCTGCCGGCACCGGTGCGAGGACCTTGTCCGAGGGCATGGACTCCCCGGTGAGCACCGACTCGTCGCATTCCAGCCCGGCCACGGTGAGCAGCCGCAGGTCGGCAGGCACGACTTCACCGAGCTGCAGATCGACGACGTCGCCGGGCACGAGCTCGGTGATGTCCACCGAGGTCGAGTGACGGTCGCGTTGCGCGACGCAGCGGTGCCGGATCTGCGAGTGCAGCGCCTCGGCGGCCTTCTCTGCGCGGTACTCGTTGACCAAGCCGAGCCCCACGGAGGCGACGAGGATGACGCCGATGATGACCGCGTCGTTGCGCTCCCCGACGAAGTACGACGCCACAGCCGCCACCGCCAGCAACAACAGCAGAGGCGAACGCAGCTGACGCCACAACACCGGGAGCAGCCGAGCCCGATCGGCACGCACTGCGTTCAGGCCGTACACCAAGCGCCGTGACGCGACCTCCGCGTCGTACAAACCGGCCGTGCTCGTGCCGAGCCGGCGCAGCACCTCGTCGGCGGACAGCGCTGCTGCCGCCGTGACGTCGAGCGTCGAGACCACGTCGGTGGCGTCAGCGCGGGTTAGGGTAGGCGCTCCCATCGACGGTCCCGTCTGTCAGCGTCTTCCGCAGGTTCGGCCGAGTCACCCCACGCCAGCCAGAGTCGAAGGTCCCTTCGACGTACTCGGCGCTAGCACCGGGCGCGTATCCGTGCGACACTGAGGGCATTCCGCGCGCCTGGGTCTGTCCGGACCTCGTGCCTCCCTCGCCGCTCGTGCAAAACAATGCCTGAAGGCGGCGAGACCGATGACCGAAACGCTTTCCGAGGCGACCCTCGCGCCTTCCGCGCCCGTTGTTGTCCGGACGATGCCGTGCATGTATTGCCGAGAGCCGATCGCGGCGGACGCGTTCACGTACTGGTCCACCGCCAGGCGGCTGTTGTCCGCGGCCTGCCCCACCTGTCGGCGTCGGGTCACCCTCTCCGCCGTTACGTGGCAGCGCTGGAGCCGCGAGCACGGTGCCTCGGCAGCGACGACATGAGCATTCTGCTGGGCGCGGTTTCGCCGGCGCCCGACACCGCCGCCGGGCGATGTGCCTGCGGGCATTTCGAACCCGGCCACGACGCCATCGCCCGGCGCTACTGCTCGGCGACGGCATCTGCCGGGCTGACCCGGGGCTGTATCTGCCGGGTAGCGTCCCCGAAATCGAACCGATGACCGCGGTCGCGCCCGATTACGCCGTCGACCGGCTCGAAGACGACGGAGGGCGGATTCGCCCCAACGGCGATGGGGACCTTCCGGTCGGGCGGCTGGTGTGGGCACCGCCCGTCGAAGGACGGCGACTCGACGGAGCGTGGTGGCCCCGTAGCCGCGATGCGGTCGCCGAACTCGGTGCACTGGTACCCGCCGTCAGCGACTACCTGCGCGGTCCAGTCACGAGGGTCTCACTCAACATCGACGCCTGGGGGCCGGATCAGCCCCGGCGGCTCCGGATCGGCGACGTGCTCGTGCGACTCGGTTGGTTCCACACGCTCGATGCAGCAACCGTCACACTCGGCCGCGGGACCTACGGCCGCGTCACGCTTGCGGTCATTCCACCGGACCTCGACCCTCCCACCGGTCGTGAGCTCTTGCGCAAGCTGTCCACCGCCACCAGTTGGCCGCACACCGCAGCCGAACTGTCCACGGGCGCCTGGCCGCCCGGCAACACCGGCCAGGACCGAGCATGAACCGCTCCCGCAACGCGCCTACGAGGACGCACGGGTCGACGTCGGTTGCGCGCAGCTCTGACCGCGACCGACCAGGACCGGCAACCTTCATGCCGGGCTTGTCATCGCGCTGCTGGCGGCGTCCCCCGACGGAGCCCTGATCGTCGGCGCTGCCGGCGCGGCCGGGATCACGCAGCTGCGGACGCACGCGCGTCGCGCTCGGCGCACGACCAAACCGACGCATCGCGGCACCGCCTCCCGGCCTAGATTGGGCCTCGATGAGATCCAGGACCTGGTCGCGGTGACGAAATCCCTCGTCGCTGCCAGCTCGATGCAGTTCCTGGCGGACTTCGGTGACTGACCGGGAGCGCTGGGTCAGGTTGCTGCGTGACGCCGCCGGGGATGTCGCGTCGCAGCCTCAGCGGATCGCGGAGCTGTGCGTGCGCATGCTGGGCGTGAGCGGCGCCGGGATCTCGTTGGTCAGCGACACCGGCCATCGGGGAGTGATCTGCGCGACCGACGACGTGTCCAGGCGGATCGAGGACTTGCAGATCACGCTCGGCGAGGGTCCGTGCATCGACGCCGTCCGCGCCGGAGGGCCGGTGCTGGTCGCCAACCTGCACGACCGCGACGACGTGGCCACCTGGCGCTGGCCGACGTTCATGGCTGCAGCCGCGGACGCGGGAGTGCGCGCGGTGTTCGCCTTCCCGCTGCGGGTAGGGGCAATCGGCCTGGGCGCCCTGGACATGTACCGCAATCGGCCCGGACCGCTCGACGACAGCGAGCTAGCCGCCGCCCTTCTCGGTGCGGAGGCCGCCGCGGTCGCGCTGCTCGGGCTCGAGACTTCGCCCGACGGCGCGTTGGCCGACGGTGCCGATACCGGCAGCTACCAGGCTCAGGTCCATCAAGCCACCGGGATGGTCATGATGCAGCTCGGAGTGACGATCGAGCAGGCCTTCCTGCTCCTGCGCGCCCGCGCCTTCTCGACCAACCGGTCGCTCAACGACGTGGCGGCCGAGGTCGTCGAACGACGTCTACGCTTCTCCTCGGAGGACCTATGAGTGAGGACAACGCTCGCGCCGCAGCGGCCCCGGCCGAGGCTCGCGGTCGAGAGGGCGCGCTCGCCCGCATGTTCGTCGCGCTCGCCGACACCCTTGTTGCTGACTACGACGTCGTCGAACTGCTCGATCAGCTCGTCGAGGCATGCGTAAGCCTGCTCGACGTCACCGCGGCGGGGCTGTTGCTCGACGACCAGAAGGGCAGCATCGCGCTGGTGGCTTCTTCCAGTGAGGAGACGAGGCTGCTCGAGATCTTCCAGCTGCAGACCAACCAAGGCCCCTGCCTGGACTGCGTGCGCACCGGGACCGTCGTGATCAGTGCTGACCTCGAGGCCGACCGCGCCCGGTGGCCGATGTTCGTCCCCGAAGCCCTCGCAGCGGGTTTTCGTTCCGTGACCGCGGTCCCGATGCGCCTTCGAGCCGAGACGATCGGTGGCCTGAACATGTTCAGCGACACCGCTACTGTCCTTGCCGGTGACGATCGTGAGCTGGCGCAGGCGCTCGCGGACGTAGCCACCATCGGCATCCTGCAGCAACGGGCAGCGCACCGGACGTCTGTCCTCGCCGAGCAGCTGCAGCACGCGCTCAACAGTCGGGTCGTGATCGAGCAGGCCAAGGGTGTGATCGCCGAACGCGACCAGGTCAGCATGGACGTTGCGTTCGCCACCTTGCGCAAGCACGCCCGTGATCACAACCTCAAACTCGGCGACGTCGCCTTCGCCGTCGTCCGATCCAGCACCGACCGGGGAGCCATCCCGCCGCCACCGTCGTAGCGCTGCTCACCCTCGACGCGCGCTCACGTTCGCGGTGATCATCGCGACCACCACCAACCTGGTTGTCGGGCCGGCCAAGTAGCCGGCGCCGGCAGGTTGCGCGTCACCCTCGTGGGCAGACTCCTGAGCATGGCCCCCGCGCCGCAGAACCCCAAATTACCGATCAACAGCACGGTGGCGATGTCCCTCGCTCAGGACGCAACGGCGGCGGTGCAAGCTCGTCGGGTCGTCCGTGACACCCTGCTCGGCTGGCAACTGCCCGCCCTCGTTGACCCCTGCGTTCTCGTAGTGAGTGAACTCGTGACGAACGCCGTACGTCACGGACGGCCGCCCTTCGGCCTGTCGGTGCGTCGCCGCTTTGGCAATGTCCGTATCGACGTCAACGATGCTCGCCCGGAACCAGTGACTGACCTCGGCGGCTCCCAGCCGGACAACTTGGCTGAGTCCGGTCGAGGGCTCTGCCTCGTACGCGACGCGGCTGACAACGTCGGTTGCGAACGCGTGCGCGGAGACGGCAAGAACGTGTACGCGTCGTGGAACGTGCGGGAACTGTCAACCCGAGCGGCGACCGGTGCCGCTGGTCACAGTGGGCGGGAGGCGCGGCTCGGGTCGGCTCCGGACCCCACGTGACGCTGCGTGTCCATTCCACCGTGCCAGTCGACGCACAGGACGGTGGCGTCGTCGTGCAATGGGCCGCCGACGGCCGCGGTTACCCGGCGGGTGAGGTGCTGTACGAGTTCGCGCGGGTGCAGGTCGCGCGTGGCGTGTAGCTCGGTGGGCACGTCTAAGCGAGAAGCGTTGCGCTCCAGCATCCCGTCGGTGACCAGCAGCAGTCGATCCCCGGCTTGCAGGTGAAAGGCGTAGTCGAGATAGGCCGCTGCAATAACACCGAACGGCGGGTCTCCGCTGTGTGGCAGTTGTGTTACCTCGCCGTCGCGGAGGAGGTAGGGAACGGGATGGCCGGCGTTGACGAGCCGGGCCTGCCCGGACGCCAAGTCCACGCGGAGTAACAGGCCGGTGACGAACTGGTCCGAGCTGGTGTGGTCGAGCAAATCCTGGTTGGCCTGGTGGGCCTGTTCGACCACCTCATACCCGCGGCGGCGGCTGTTACGTAGGCTTGCGACAACCAGGCTCGCCAACTGCGCGGCCGACAGGTCGTGGCCCATCGCGTCGGTGAGCGTGGCATGTAGCGCACCACGGCTCAGGCTGTAGTCGAAGGTGTCGCCAGCAGCGGTCGCCGCCGGCTCGAGGAAACCGGCGATCGTGCACTGCGCTGCCTCACACGTGAACGACGCTGGCAGTAGCCGCCGCTGAATCTCCGCGGCTAGGTCCAGCGGCAGCGTCCGCTGCGCGCGCTCGTACAGATCGGTGTACCGGCTGTTGGCGATCACGACGTACGCCAACGCGTGCCCGGCGAGCGCTGCGTCGGCCGCGGTCGCTTCGTCCGGCGGCGCCGCCAGTCGCAGCTCCAGCACTCCGAGCGCCTCGCCACGATCGGTCACTGGCGCATAGAACCAGGCTCCAGCCCCGCTGGGCTCGATGTGCACCCGCTGAGTGCGCAACACGCGACCCTGGGGCGTCCCTTCGATCGGCACCCACTGGCTGCCGTCATCGGTGCCGACGGCCGGGCCCGCGCGGACGAGCCGGGCAAGTCCCGTGCCTCCGTAGTCCGCCATGAGAAAACCGACGTGGTCGGCTGCCATCACTCGAGCCAACTCCTCGGCCAGCGCCTCCACAGCCTGCACCGGAGCAGCCCGCTCCACCGCGAGCAACAATGCGCCCAGCTCAAGCCGTCGCGCGGGACCGACCGCCACCGGCGCAGCGTACGACACTGACGCAGGGGGTCAGCGGCACTCGTGAGGCTGAGGTGGCTGAATTGACCTCTATGGCCTGATCGGTCGATGGCTATTTTCCCGTTGCCGTGACATGCTGAGGCTATCTAGCGCGCCTGGTCTCATCCAGCCCCTGTGCTCCCTCGCCGCTTCGGCACTCCGCGCATAGCGGCAATTCCAGGAATGGCGCGCAGCGATGAACCGAACGGCCACCGAGATTCGCGGCACCGCTACGGTTGCCGCGCCTGACCCGGTCCCATGCGACCGAGTCTTCGACCTGTCCATGGCGGGCCGGTGCATCCCGGCCGGTCGTGCCGGCCAACCCACCGCCGGCGATTTCTTCGACGTACAGGTACTCGGTGAGCACAGGTCCCTGATCGCCATCGGTGATGTGGCCGGCCACGGTTACGGCGTGGGTTCCCGGGCGCGCCGGCTCCGCAGCGAAGTCCGGCATCACGCACCGCAAGCGACGTCACCGGCTGAGTTGTTGAGCCTGCTCGACGCGACCTACGGTTTCGGCGATGACGACGACATCGCCACGGTGTGGATAGGCATCTACGACAGCGACTCTCATGTCCTGCGCTACGCAAGCGCCGGTCATCCACCGCCTGTCATCGCCGAGGTCGGTGGGCCGGCCCGGTTGCTGGCGGCGGCGAGTGCGCCACCGTTGGGAACGGGCGCGGTAGCCGCCCACGTGCGGGCCGATGTGGTCCTCTGGCGGGCCGGGGCACTGCTCGTCGCGTACAGCGACGGCCTGGTCGAACGGCCGGAACGCGACCTCGAGGACCAGATCCACGAGTTCCGCGACCTCGTGGGGTGGACCCACGTGATACTTGCCGCGGACGCCGGCCCTCGCATCGTCGCCGAGACGCTTCTCAACGATGCCGTCCCAGGCCCGGCCTCGACCCTCGACGATGTATGCATCCTCGTCCTGCGTCGAGACGCCCTGTGAATGACCAGGTGAGTACGCACGGACTCGCGGGTCGTCGACGGGGGCGCCGCGCAGGGCTGCGCAGCGTGCAACCGGACAAGGTAGAAAGTTCGCTGATCCCGCTCGCCACACGCGGCGCCGAGTGACCGGCATCGGCCACCGGGTGCCGGCCCGCGCAGCAGAGCAGTTCGCCGAGCGCCCGGGGCTGCGTGCCGTCCTTCGCCACCTTGGGCTCAACCTGTTCGTCGCCACAATCGTGCCCACGGCCTTGTTCTACGCGTGCCTCATCACGGCAGGGCTCTGGGCGGCGCTGATCGTGGCGCTCATGTGGTGCTACGCAACGCTCGCCTGGCGGCTGCGCAGGCGGCAGCCGACGTCCGTGTTGCTGTGGCTGACGGTCGCCGGGCTGACCGGCAAGACAGTTCTGGCGTTCGCGACCGGGAGCACGTTCATCTACTTTGTGCAGCCGGCAGTCGGTGACGCTCTCGTCGCGTTCCTCTTCCTGCTATCGCTGGCAACGGCGCGGCCGGCGGTCGCGAGGTTGGCGGGTGAGTTCTACCCCATGACGAAAGACGTGGCCGCGCGGCGGCGCGTCCAGACCCTGTTCAGCCGTCTGACACTGCTGTGGGCAGGTATCTGTGCGACCAAGGCGGGAGTCATGTTGTTGCTGCTTCACTCTCTGACGCTGACGAGCTTCGTGATGGCTAAGACGGTATTCGCGCCCTCTGCGGCGGCGCTCGGTGCCGCGATCACGATCGTGCTGGCGCTGCGCGTCGCACGTCGGGAAGGGCTGCTCCCGGCCCCCGCCGCGTGATGTCGACGACGACGGCTTCGCTCGTTGATGGGTGTGTTACCGTAAGCGTGGTTGCAGTTTGCATTTCTCGAACGTTTCAAGCGCCCGCGGGATGTCGACAGCGGGCGCTTTGCCGTTACCCGGCCGTTGCAAGGGCCGACGTCGGACACCGCGTGACCCGGAGTGGTGCGCAGTTCTTGCGTGACCGCATAGCCGGAGGAGAGGCCGACAGGCGATGGGGCTCGGTTGCGCACGCAGCGAGTGGGACGACTTCGAGTGGTTCCCGCTGCAAACAGATGATGACGACCCTCCAATCATCTGGGTCGACGACGACGCCACGCGAGTGTTGCTCTGCGACCTCGACAACCTGCGCGCCGATCCCCGCCGCCTCGCTGCGCGCATGCGCGTTGCGGTCGAGCTGGCCCGGGAGGCGGACGTGTCGGTGTTCGCCGGCCAGGCCGACTCGGTGAGTCGCTGCGCGCGTATGGTCGCTGAGTTCCGCGAGCAGGTGATCACTGTCGGACCCGGTCGCGACGCCGCCGACCACGCGCTGTTGGCCTCGGCCGACCGGGTGCGCGCTCGTCAGGTCCAGTTCGTAGCGATGAGCAACGACGGCATCTTCGCTCGGCTCGCCGAGCGCGGTCCTCTGACCGTTGTGAGTCCAAGCCGGTTGAGGGCAAGCAGCCGCCTGGTCAAGGTCGCGCGCACCGTGGTCGATGTCAGCGACCTCGCGTGCCACGACCTCGTGTCGGCGGCCGCATGACCCTCCCGAAGCCGCCCACCCACGCCGAGGCTGACGGCGGCAGCGAGGTGGCGGCCGAAGATCTCGACCTCGCGTTCGCGCGATTGCGCTGGGCGGAGTCGTGCCGCTGCCCCCGTACCGCTGAGCAGGCTGCTGCGCTGCAATGGCTCGCGGCCCAGGTGACAGCACTCGATCAACAATCGCCGCCCCCGCCTGACACACCGCGCTAGCGGACGCCGCCGAAGGCGCGCCCGCCGGTCACCACCGTGACTGCGTTCCAGCGGTGGCTACAGCGGAGTCGGTACTCGCGTAGCCGCATCACTGCGCGATAGCGGCCCGTGGAGCTCACCCGCTTTGGGGCAGCGGCCTCGGTGTAGGAAGCCCCTGTCTCCCTAGGGTTGTCGCATGGCATCGCAACGGATGGACAACATGGGCATCGTCGTCGAGGACCTCGAGGCGATGATTGCGTTTCTTCCGCGTCCTGGGCTTGGAACTCGAGGGCAAGGGGATCATCGAGGGCGAGTGGGCCGGCCGCGTCACAGGCCTGGGCAGCCAGCGCGTCGAGGTCGCGATGATGCGCACGCCGGACGGTCACAGCCGGCTCGAGCTCTCACGGTTTCTCGATCCGCCGGTCGTCGCCGATCACCGGACC
>DASSKL010000067.1 GCA_035690485.1 Mycobacteriales bacterium
CGCGATGTCCGACACCGATGCGCTGACGTTGTTCGACCCGCTGCCGGGTGCGGAGATAGACGCTCTGGCAGCGCTCGCCGACGACGTACGCCGCGACACCGTCGGCGACGACGTGACCTATGTCGTCAACAGGAACATCAACTTCACGAACGTCTGCTACACCGGCTGCCGGTTCTGCGCGTTCGCGCAGCGGCGCACCGACGCCGATGCCTACACCCTGTCCCTGGAGGAGATCGGCCACCGGGTCGAGGAGGCCTGGGACGTCGGCGCGACCGAGGTCTGCCTGCAGGGTGGCATCCACCCCGACCTGCCGGGCACCGCCTACTTCGACATCGCCCGCGAGGTGAAGCGGCGCGCCCCCGGCATGCACGTGCACGCCTTCAGCCCGATGGAGGTCGTCAACGGCGCGAGCCGCACCGGGCTGTCGATCGCCGACTGGCTGGCCGCCGCCAAGGAGGCCGGGGTCGACTCGCTGCCCGGCACGGCCGCCGAGATCCTCGACGACGAGGTGCGCTGGGTGCTGACCAAGGGCAAGCTGCCCGCCGCGACCTGGATCGAGGTCGTCACCACCGCGCACCGGCTCGGCATCCCGACAACCTCGACGATGATGTACGGCCACGTCGACTCGCCTGCCCACTGGGTCGCGCACCTCAAGCTGCTGGCTCGCATCCAGGACGAGACCGGCGGGTTCACCGAGTTCGTGCCGCTGCCGTTCGTGCACACCAACGCGCCGCTCTACCTCGCCGGCATCGGCCGGGCGGGCCCGACCCACGACGAGAACCGCGCGGTCCACGCGATGGCCCGCGTCCTGCTGCACGGCCGCATCCGCAACATCCAGACCTCCTGGGTCAAGCTCGGGGTCGACGGCTGTGTCGAGATGCTGCGCGGCGGGGTCAACGACCTCGGCGGCACGCTGATGGAAGAGACGATCAGCCGCATGGCCGGCAGCGAGCACGGCTCCCGCAAGACCGTCGCGGAGCTCGAGGCGATCGCGGCCGCGGCCGGCCGGCCGTCGCGCCAGCGCACCACGTCGTACGCCGTGGTCGACCCCGAGCGGCACGACGCCGCCCGCCGCGCGGCGCGCGCCCTGACGATCGTGTCCTGAGCCGCTTCGCACCGGCGCTGCCTGCCTGTCCCAGCCCCCGAAACGGCGTAATCTCCGCCCGACGACAGGCGACGGAGACGGGGGTGTGCGTGGAGCCGGACCTGGCCCGGCGGATCGAGGAGCTCGCGGCGCGGGCGCAGGAAGCGGACCCGGACGGCACCGCCGGCCTGCTCCCGGTGATCACCGGGCTGCGGACCGACCTCGGCGCCCTGCGCGCCCACATGGGCTCTTTGCGTTCCGAGCTGAGCACGGTGCGCAGCGGGATCGACGCGGACGCGGGTCGCCTGTCGGCTGCTCTGTCGTCCAACCGTGCCGAGGCCGCCGCCCTGCTGCGCCGGCAGGACGAGCTCGCCGAACGTGTCGACCTGCTCAGCGACCGGCTGGAGGAGCTGCGCGCGGCCGTGCCTGCTCTCGGGCGCGATGTCCGGGACCTGGCCGACGCGATGCCCGAGCGCACCGGCGAGCGCGTGCGCGCGCTTCTCCAGGAGCTGCGCAGCGGCCTCGACCACCGGCTCGACGAGTCCGCCGGGGACCTGCGGCGCAGCCTGGCCGCCGGCCTCGAGCAGGCGTCGGCCGGCTCCCGCGCCGCCGAGTCTGCGCTGGGGGAGACGCGAGGCGTCATCGAGGAGCGCCTCGCCGTCCTCGAGGACGCGCTCGACCAGCTGGCCGAGAGCCTGGAGGCGCTGACCCGCGACGGCGCGTCGGCCACCGCCCATCGGCTCACCGAGCTCCGTGACAGCCAGCGCGAGACCGCCGGCTCGGTGGGCGACCTCGTGCAGACGACCCACACAGCCCTCGTCGAGCTGGGCGGCGCGGTCGACCGCAGCCTGGGCTCTCTCGGCAGCTCCCTGTCCGAGGCTGTCGAGCAGACCCGCGCGGCCGAGCGCCGCCACCTCGACGCGGCGCTCGCCGACGTACGCCGCGAGTTCGACGCGGCCCTCGCACGCTCGGCCGAGGAGGTCGGCGGCGCGGTCGCCGAGCAGCTCGGTTTCCTTCGGGTGCTGCAGGAGTCCGTCGAGCAGCGGCTCTCGGAGGTCCGCGACACGTTGGGCGGCGGGCTGGCAGAGGCTCGCGGGCAGCTGGTCGACGAGCTCACCGGCACCATCGCCCGCCTGGAGGAGGCCAACCGCGGCACCCGCGCCGCGGTCGAGGAGGAGGTCGCCGCCCTCCGGGTCGACCTCGCCGACGCGCTGGAAGAGGTGCGCGACCGGGTGTCCCGGCAGGCCCAGGAGGCCGCGGGTGTCGTGCGTTCCTCGGTCGCCGAAGGACAGGCGGCGTTCGCGGAGACCGCTGCCTCTTTGCGCTCCGCCGTGCTCGACGAGGTGACGGGCACCCGCGCAGCGCTGCTGTCGCGGCTCGACGCCATCGCGGTCGACGTGACCGAGCAGGGCCGGGTCGTGAGCGACCTGAGCCAGCGGGTCGGCACGCTCGAGGACGCGCTGGAGCGTGCGGCCGACTCGCTGGCCGGCCTCGACAGCGGCTGGCAGGCCCGCACCGCGGAGGTGGTCGAGTCGTCCCGCCGGGCCGGCAGCGCGGCCGTCGCGGGAGTGCGCGACGCGCTCGCCGAGGCGACCGCTGCCCTGCACGATGCGGCTCGGGGTCTCGCAGGGGGCACCGAGCGGCTCAGCGAGGCGGGCCGGGGGCTGCTCGGCTATCTCGCCGACCGGGACCGCCACGTCGAGGAGGAGCGCAGCCGGGTGCTGCACGAGCTGCTCGACGACTTCGCGGCGGGCCTGTCCGCGAAGGAACGCCGCTCGCTGTCCGACCGCCTCGGCGAGGCGCTCGCTCGCCGACGTGACACGAAGGATGCCGAGCGTTGGCGGGCCGAGCACGACAGCGCCGCGCTCGCGGTGGCGCCGCCCCCCGATCTGTCGGTCTACCTCGACCCGGTCGAGGAGCCTTCGCCACCTCCGGCACCGGCCAGGAAGGCCCTTGCTGCCACGCCGGCTGCGAAGCCAGCGAAGGCTGCCCGGCCTGCCAAGGCACCGGCGAAGGCCGCGAAGGCCGCGAAGACCGCCGCGCGCAAGGCCGGGCCGGTGACGACGACCAAGGCGACGAAGAAGGCCCCGGCCAAGAAGGCGGCCCCGCCGGCGTCAGGTGCCGGCACCTCGTCCGAGGGCACGGCCGCACCGATCGGTGGCCAAGCCGCCGCGGCGGCGAAGGCGGCCGGCAAGCCGCCGGCGAAAGGGCCTGGGCGAAAGACGCCCGCGAGCGGCAGCACGGCGCGTCCCGCGTCGACGCGCAGAGCTGCGGCGCGACCCCGGCGCGCCAGCGTGGAGGCCATGCCCCAGGTGCCGGGGCCCGAGCGGGCCCTCGATGCCGCGACGGGCCCGGATCGCTGGACGGAGCCCATCGCGGAGAGTGCCACGCCGCCACCCGGGCCGGCACCGTCGCTCGAGCCGGACCCCCAGCCCGAGCCGCGGCCGGAGGCGCCCGCTCCCACGCCCGTCATCGAGAGCGCGGGGGAGCCTCGGGAGACGCCCGCCGGGCCGCCCGCCCCGGCCCTGGACGAGGCCCCGGAAGCGAGCCTCGCGGCACCGGGCGATGCCGTCGAGGAGGCGGCTACACCCGGCCTGGACGAGGATCACCCGAACCCGGGCACGGCCTGATCGTCGGGATCGGTTCTCCCCAATACCACGGACCGGCTTGACGGGAAGCGCACGACGCGCGTGTAATTTCACCGATGTCGTTCCCTCCGGGCGGTGCAACCGGCGCCTCACCCGGGACATCTCGGCGCAACTCGCTGGAGGCCCGATGAGTGAGCTTGCCTTCCTGATGGGCGATGACGAGGCGACCGAGCCGATGACCTGGCAGGCGCAGGCGCTGTGCGCGCAGACCGACCCCGAGTCCTTCTTTCCGGAGAAGGGCGGCTCCACCCGGGAGGCCAAGCGGGTCTGCACCGGGTGCGAGGTGCGGGCGGAGTGTCTCGACTACGCACTCGCGCACGACGAGCGGTTCGGGATCTGGGGCGGGCTGTCCGAGCGGGAGCGTCGTCGTCTCAAGCGCCAAGCCGTCTGAGCGCCAAGCCGTCTGAGCGGCAGGCCTGACGCCGGCGAGCGTGCCGCCTCGTCAGCCGAGTGCCAATGCTCGGACAGGGGCGCGCGGCGCGGTGGGCTCACGTAGGCTGTCGCTGTCCTTCCGGGTGTTTCGGCCGCGGCATGCGGCCTGATCCCGGGCGGGCTCCCCGTCCCCGACCCCACCGTGCCGCTGCATGTCTCCTCGCTCCGCCCGGCACGCCTTCCGCCGGCACGTCGTCACCGCTGTCGTCGTCGCGCATGACGGCGCCGCGTGGCTGCCCGACACCCTCGCGGCGCTCGACGCGCAGGCCCGTGCCCCGCAGCAGGTCGTGGCCGTCGACACCGGCAGCACCGACGAGTCGGCGCAGCTGTGCGCCAGAGCCGTCGGCGCCGCTCGGCTGCTGACCCTTCCGCGCGAGACCGGGTTCGGGGCGGCGGTGGCCGCGGGGCTATCCGCGGCCGACCACGGCGAGGTTCCACTGCCTGCTGACGCGGTGCCCCCGGCCCGGGACGCGATCGCGTGGGTGTGGCTGCTGCACGACGACAGTGCCCCCGACCCGCAGGCCCTGCACGAGCTGCTCGCCCTCGCCGACGAGATGCCGTCGGCGACGGTGATCGGCCCGAAGATCCGGACGTGGGACGGCCGGCACCTCGCCGAGATCGGCATCACCAGCGACGTCACCGGGCGGCGCGAGACGGGTCTCGAGCGGCGCGAGGTCGACCAGGGCCAGCACGACTCAGTCCGCGATGTGCTCGCCGTGAGCAGCGCGGGCGCGCTGATCCGGCGCGACGTCTGGGACCGCCTGGGCGGGTTCGACCCCGCGTTGCCGATGACCCGGGACGACATCGACTTCGGCTGGCGGGTCAACCGCGCCGGTGGCCGCGTCGTCGTCGCTCCCCGTGCCGTGGTGCGCCACGCCGGCGCGCTCGCGCACGGGCTGCGGTCCCTCGATGCCGACGGCCCGCGGCGGCACCGCGCCGACCGCCGCGCCGCGTTCTACACCCTGCTCGTCAACCTGCCGGCGGCCGCGCTGCTGCTGGCGGGCCCGCGGTTGCTGATCGCCGGCCTGGCCCGCACGATCGGTTTCCTGCTGGCCCGCCGTCCTGCCTACGCCGTCGACGAGCTCGCCGCCCTGGCCGCGGTGCTTGGCCGACCGGGCCGGCTGCGGGCCGCTCGGGCCCGGCGCGCCAGCACGGCCAAGGTCTCGCACCGCGACATCCGTCACCTGCTGGCCGGCGTCGACGCGCGGCTGCGCGCGCTGCGAGACACCTTCCGCGGCGCGGACCCCCACGCGGCCGCCGACGACCACGCGCCGCCGCGCCGCCGCGGTGCGGTGCCGGTCGAGTCGGGGCCGGTGTCGGAGGAGGCCGAGAACTTCCTCGACGGCGGCAGCGACTGGCTGCGCCGCGTGCTGAAGCGCCCGTCCGTGGTGCTCTTCCTCGTCCTGTCGGCGGTCGCGCTCGTCGCCGGCCGGCACCTGCTGCCCGGTCCCCTTTTCGGGGGTCGGCTGCTGCCGCCTCCTGGTGGGTCGCACGACTGGTGGGACACCTACCTCACCGGCTGGCACGCCGTGGGGTCCGGCAGCTCGGCCGCTGCGCCGCCCTACCTCGGCGTTCTCGCCGTTGCGGCCACGGTGCTGTTCGGCAAGGCCTGGCTGCTTCTCGACGTGCTGTTCATCGGCGCCGTCCCCCTGGCCGGGCTCAGTGCCTATGTCTGCGCCGGCACCGTGACCCGCAACCGGTGGCTGCGGGTCTGGGCGGCCGCCACCTACGGGCTGCTGCCGGCGGCGACCGGCGCGGTCGCCGCAGGTCGCCTCGACGTCGTGGTGGTGGCGATCGCCCTGCCGCTGCTCCTGCGGTCCGGGGTGCGCACGTTGCGCCGTGATCCACGCTTCGCGGGCTGGCGTACGGCGGTGGGCACCGGTCTCGGACTGGCCGTCGTCGCAGCGTTCTCGCCGGTCCTCTGGCTGCTGTTCGCGCTGCTCGGCGCGTTCGGCGCCGCCATCGCCCTGCTCGGTGCCAGCCCGGCGACGCTCGCGGGCGCCCGGCGGCGTTGCGCGGCCGGCGTGCTCGCGCTGGTCATGCCACCCGTGCTGCTCCTCCCGTGGTCGCTCACCGTCGTCGACCACCCCGCGCTGCTCATCGCGGGCGTCGGCCGGGCGGCCCCCGAGACGGTCACCGACGTCCCGGCCCACGCCTTGCTGTTCGCCGACCCCGGTGGCCCGGCCACCCCGTGGCGGTGGCTGTTCCTGCCCGTGGTCGTCGCCGCGTTGCTCGCCCTCGTGCGCACCGGCCGGCGGGCCACGGCGTGGTCCGCGTGGCTGATCGCCGCTTGCGGCCTGGGGCTGGCCATCGCGATGTCGCGGGTGTCCGTCACGTTGCCCGACGGTGCCGGCACCCCGGTCTGGCCGGGCGTGGGCACGATCGTCTGCGCGTTGGGGCTGCTGGTGGCCGCAATGACGGGCGCCGACGGCGCGTCGCGCAGCCTGGGCCGGCGCGACTTCGGCTGGCGGCAGGCGAGTGCCGGCGCCCTGGCCGTCGTCACGATGGTCGTGCCGGTCGTGGCGGGACTCGCCTGGATGTTGCGCGGGGCCGACGGTCCGCTGAAGTCGGGCGTGGCCCAGGTCGTGCCGGCCTTCGTCGCTGCCGATCTCGACAGTGCCGCGCAGCCGCGTGTGCTGATCCTGCGGCAGCGCGGCGAGGCGGTCAGCTATGCCGTGCAACGCGGCGACCAGGGTCCCACGACCGGTGACGCCGACGTCGCGCGCGCCGGCGCCGCGCAGCGACGCCTGTCGCGGCTCGTCGGTCGCCTCGCCGCGGGCACGCACGGGGACGTCGCTGCGGGCCTCGCCGGTTACGACATCCGCTACGTCATCGCCGTCGACCCGCGTGGTGGGCTCGCGGCCCGGCTGGATCGGGTCTCCGGGCTGGTCCGCGCCGGTGGCGATGCCGCCACGCTGTGGCGGGTCGTGCCTGCGGGGGCTCGCGCCGTCGTGCTGCCCGCGGCGACGGCTCGCACCGCCCGCGCCGGTGGGGTGCCGAGCGCCGGTGCGCTGCAGGGGGTCGAGACCGTGTCGTCCGACGGGTTGCGGGCGGGTGGAAGGCTGATCGCCGGCGAGTCCGACCGGTTGCTGGTCCTCGCCGAGTCCGCCAACCCCGGATGGCGCGCGACCGTCGACGGCAAGCCCCTGCGCGCGGCGAAGGCCTACGGCTGGGCGCAGGCGTTCGAGGTCCCCGCCGCCGGCGGTCGCCTGGCGGTGAGCTGGCACGACCCGGCGCGCGGCCGATGGCTCGCCCTGCAAGCCGCGCTGGTCGCGCTCTCGATCCTCTTCGCGCTGCCTACGCTTCGCCGCGAGGACGACCCGGCCCTCCCGCCCCGCCCGCGCGCCGCGCAACAGCCGCCCGCCCCCGTCGCCTCGCAGGCGCGCTCGTGAACCGGCGGGTCGTCTCGGTGCTCGTCGTCGCCGGGCTCGTGGGCGGCGGCGTCGTCGCGGCCGACCTGGTCCCGGCCCCCCAACGCACCCAGGGGCTCGCTGCGGCGGGCGCCGTCCTGCCGGTGTCGTCCGCCACGTTGGTCTGCCCGTCGGTGGGTGCGGATCGCCGCACCGGGGTCACCACCGTCGCGGTCGCCAGCGCACCGGCGCCGCCGTCGCGCTCCGCGGGCAGCGTGACCGCCCAGCCACTGCCGACGACGGGGCAAGCGCCGCACCGTCTCGTGCAGGCCGCCGGTGTCGGCGCCGTCGTCGACCTGTCCGACGCGCACAACCGCAGCGCTGTCGTGCTCGCCTCCGGTGGTCCTGCCGCGACGCTCGGTGCCGTGCAGACGACGCGTACGGCGTCGGGCCCGGGCCGAGGATTGTCGACCGCCCGCTGCGTGGCGCCGGCACGCGACTGGTGGTTCGCCGGTCCCACCGGCTGGCTCGGCACCTATGGCCAGGTGATGCTCACCAACGTCGAGAGCACCGTCGCGCTGGTCGACATCGGCCTGTGGGGCCACGACGGCCAGCTCAACGTGCCGGCCGCGCAGGGCATCACCGTGCCGCCCGGCTCGCGGGTCGTCGTACCGCTGTCGCAGCTCATCCCCGACCAGGCCAACGCCCTCCTGCACGTGGTCGCCATCACCGGTCGGGTTGCCGCTGCGGTCAGCGACGTGCGGCACTCCGGCAGCGGCCCGGACGGCATCGACTGGGTACCCGCCACGACCGCGCCGGACCGAGATGTCGTGGTGCCCGGCCTGAGCGCCGCGGCGCCGATCCGCAAGCTCGTCGTCGGAGTTCCCGGAGCCGACGACGCGACGATCTCCGTCCGGGTCGTCGGCACGTCCGGATCGTTCGTGCCCACGTCGCTCGCGAGGCTCACCGTGCCGGGGGGCACGGTGCGCACGATCGACCTCAGCAAGGTGCTCGCTGCCGAGGATGTCGCGGTGGAGGTCAAGAGCGACGCCCCGGTGGTGGTGGGCGGCCTGCTCTACGGTCGCGACGCGAGCACCGGGTTCGGCGACGTCGCCTGGACCGCCGGGGTGGCCGCCCTCGACGGGGCCGGTGTCGTCGCGGAGACCCGGGTGCATCGGGGCAACGACACGCAGATCATCCTCAGCGCGCCCGACGGGCCGGCGACCGTCGTGGTCTCCGCGCTCGCGCCGTCACCGCCGCACCAGGTCACCGTCCAGATCGCGGCCGGTCGCACCGTCACCGTCGACGTGGCGTCGGTGCTGCCGGCCAACGCCTCGAGCGGCGCCGTCGCCGTCGAGCCGCAGCTGGGATCGGGGCGCGTCTACGCCGGTCGGTTGGTCTACGAGCACGGCGCGCACGGGCCGCTGTTCACGATGCTGCCGATCTGGAGCGGGCCCAGCACCGCCGACGTACCACCGGTCATCGCCGACATCGGCGCGCCCTACGAGTCGTCGCGCTGAGACCCGGTCAGCCGTCCTCGTCGTAGCCGGGGTCGACCGCCTCCGGGTCCATCTCGAGCAGGTCCGCCACCTGCTCGACCACCACGTCGTGCACGAGCCCCGCGAGGTCGCCGCGGTCGTGGGCGCGCATCTCCAGCGGGCGGCGGTAGACGACGACACGCGCCGGCTCGCCCGGCAGGCCGGGGACGACCCGCGCCAGCGGGATCTCACCGTCGTCGCCCGGCGGTTCCGGGGGGACGTCCTCGACCGCGAACTCGACCCCGCGCAGCTCCGCCGCCCACCGCTGCTCGAGGTCTTCGACCGCGTCGAGCACGAGGTCATCGAACTGCTCGGCCCGGCTCCGGCGCAGCGGCACCGCCGCCGGCGCGAGCGGCCCGCGAGCGCCGCGCCCGTGCCGATCCCGGCGGCTGTCGGTCACGAGACCGAGCCTAAGTGCTCGCTGCGGCCACGACACGATCGGCACGCAGCGTCCGAGAGTGGTCACAGCGCGTCCGGAGGGCTACCTTTCCCGGTCGTGAGTCCTCTTCGGCGCTGCTCGCGCACCGCGTGCGGACGCCCCGCCGTCGCGACGCTCACCTACGTCTACTCCGACTCCACCGCCGTGGTCGGCCCGCTGGCCACCTACGCCGAGCCGCACTGCTACGACCTGTGCGAGATCCACGCGGCTCGTCTCACGGCACCGCGCGGCTGGGAGGTCGTCCGGCTCCCCGGTGAGCCCGGTGGCGGCGGCCCCGGCGCCGACGACCTCGAAGCGCTGGCCAACGCCGTCCGCGAGGCGGCCCGGCCCTCGTCCGCGCAACCGGCGCCGCCCGACTCGGCGACCGTCGGCCGCCGCGGGCACCTGCGCGTCCTGCGCTCGCCGACCGAGTAGCGGCCGGCCGGCGGCTGCCCGGCTAAAGGTTTTCGCGATCCCTGCCGATATCCCGGTCGTTCCACCCCGAAGCCCACCGGGAAGAGGTCGAGATGCCCGCCACCGCCGCAGCCCGCGCGATCGTCCCTTCGCAGCGTGCGGAGGTCCCCACCTCCCTGACCCAGCCGGGCGCGCGCGCGATGCGCTGCCCCGCCTGCGACAGCGAGCGGGTGACCGAGCTCACGATGACGCTGACCGACGGCTCGACCGTCGACTTCCTGTCCTGCCACCGCTGCGAGCACAAGCGCTGGACCCAAGGCGGTCGCACCCTCGAGCTCACCAGCGTCCTGGGCAAGGCCCGCAAGGAGCGGTAGGCGGCGTTCCGGCCGGTAGGACCGGAAGGGCCGGATAGGCTCGGTCCCCGTGCGGGACCTCTCGACGATCTTCAAGGCGTACGACGTCCGCGGCGTGGTCCCGGACGAGCTCGACGAGGACATCGCCCGGCAGACCGGGGCCGCGTTCGTCCGGCTGCTCGACGCCCGGCGCATCGTCACCGCGTACGACATGCGCGACTCCTCGCCCGGCCTCGCCGCGGCGTTCGCCGAAGGCGCCACGAGCCAGGGCGCCGACGTGGTCGAAGCCGGCCTCGGCTCGACCGACCTGCTCTACTTCGCCGCCGGCCGTCTCGACGTGCCGGGCGCGATGTTCACCGCCAGCCACAACCCGGCCAAGTACAACGGCATCAAGCTCTGCCGCGCCGGGGCCGCCCCCGTCGGGCAGGAGTCCGGGCTCGCCGAGATCCGCGCGATGGTCGAGCAGGGCCTGCCGGCCCACGGCGGATCGCCGGGCACGGTCACGCGACGGGACCTTCTCGGCGACTATGCCGCCTTCCTGCGCGAGCTGGTCCCCGGTCTCGACCGCATCCGCCCGCTGAAGGTCGTGGTCGACGCCGGCAACGGGATGGCCGGGCTGACGGCCCCCGCGGTCCTCGGCGCGCTACCTCTCGACGTGGTTCCCATGTACTTCGAGCTCGACGGCAGCTTCCCCCACCATGAGGCCAACCCGATCGAGCCTGCCAACACCGTCGACCTGCGCTCCCGGGTCGTCGCAGAGCGGGCCGACTGCGGGCTGGCGTTCGACGGCGACGCCGACCGGTGTTTCGTCGTCGACGAGCGGGGCGAGGTGATCTCGCCGAGCGTGCTGACCGCCCTGATCGCGGTCCGCGAGCTGTCGCGGGAGCCTGGCGGCACCGTGATCCACAACCTGATCACCTCCAAGGCGGTGCCCGAGATCGTGCGGGAGCACGGCGGCACGCCGGTGCGCACCCGGGTGGGGCACTCGTTCATCAAGGCCCGCATGGCCGAGACCGGCGCCGTGTTCGGCGGTGAGCACTCGGGCCACTTCTACTTCCGCGACTTCTGGCGGGCCGACTCCGGCATGCTCGCCGCGTTGCACACGCTCGCCGCGCTCGGCACCCAGCAGGGGCCGCTGTCGGCGCTCGCAGCCGGCTACGCCCGCTACGCCGCCTCCGGAGAGGTCAACTCCCAGGTTCGCGACCAGCAGGGCAGGATGACCGCGGTCGAGCAGGCCTACACCGGGCGTGCCGGCGTCGAGATCGACCACCTCGACGGCCTGACCGTCCAGTCGGCCGACGGCTGGTGGTTCAACCTGCGCCCGTCCAACACCGAGCCGTTGCTGCGGCTCAACGTCGAGGCCCCCGACGAGCAGTCGATGGCACGCATCCGCGACGACGTGCTCAGCCTCGTGCGCCGATGAGCGCACCTGTCCCTGGAGGAACCGTGAACCTCGACCCGGCGCTGCTGGAGATCCTCGCCTGCCCGCACTGCCACGGCGACCTGCGGGTCGACGACGCGGCCTCCGAGCTGGTGTGCACCCAGTGCGGTTACGCCTACCCGGTTCGCGACGACATTCCCGTGCTGCTGGTCGACGAGGCGCGTAAGCCCCAGGGCAGCTCGCCCGCGTGAGCGCGGCTCCCAGGCGGCGCCTCGCCGCGTTGTCGCTCGCTCACGTGGCCTCCGGCCACGCTTCGCTCCCTTCCGCCTTGCGATGCATCCCTTCCGCTTTGCGATGCATCTGCCTGGAAGCCGCGTGAGCTCGTTGCCCGGCAGCCCGCTGGTCGACGAGGACCGCCTCGACGACCCCGCCGCCCTGGAGGCGGCCGATCCCGGGCAGATGCTGCGGGCGGTCGCGACGTCGGCCGCCCAGATCCGTGAGTCGGCCGACCTCGCCCGCGCGGCCGACCTCGGCCGGCTCGGCGACGCCGGGCGCCCGCGCGCCGTCGTGGTCGCGGGCATGGGCGGCTCCGGCATCGTCGGTGACGTGCTCGCCGCGGTCGCCGGCGAGAGCTGCCCGGTGCCGGTGGTTGTGCACCGCGGCTACGGACTGCCCGGCTGGGTGGGTGCCGCCGACCTGCTGATCGCCGTGTCGTCCTCGGGGGCGACCGAGGAGACCTTGTCCGCCACCGACGAGGGTCTGCGCCGGGGAGTCGGCTTCATGGCCGTCGGCGCCGCGAACTCCCCCCTCGCCGAACGGGCCGCCCAGGCCCGCGCGCCCTACGTCGCGATCGACGCCCGCGGCCGGCTGCCGCGCGCCTGCCTCTGGTCGCTGGCCACCCCGTTGCTCGTCGCCGGCGACGCCCTGCGAGTCCTGTCGTTGCCGGGTGACGCGCTCGAGGCGGCGGCCGCCCGGCTCGTGGATGTCGCCCAGGCCTGCCGACCCGACCGCGAGTCGTTCGTCAACCCCGCCAAGGCGCTCGCCCTGTCGCTCCCCGGCAGCCTGCCGATGATCTGGGGCGCCGGCCAGGTGGCGGCGGTCGCGGCCTACCGCTTCGCCTGCCAGATCAACGAGAACGCCAAGCTCCCGGCGATGTCGGGCATGATCCCGGAGGCCAACCACAACCAGGTCGTCGCCTTCGACGGCCCGCTCGCAGCGGGGGCTCCCGACGACGACATCTTCCGCGATCGGGTCGAGGAGGCGGCGGCGCCGCGCCTCCAGTTGCTGCTCCTGCGTGACCCCGCGGGCGAGCACCCGCAGGTGACCCGCAGGGCCGACGCCTCCCGGGAGCTGGCCGCGGATCGGGGCATGCGGGTGCAGGAGCTCGTCGCGGAGGGGTCCGCACCCCTCGAACGGCTCGCCTCGCTGGTCGGGCTCGTCGACTACGCGAGCGTCTATCTCGCGCTGCTGCAGGGCATCGACCCCAGCCCGATCGACTCGATCACCGCTCTGAAGCGACGCATCCGGTGAGCCGCGGCGTCCTGCGGTGAGTGCCGACGGCGGGATGCGGGCCGTCGTCGCCGCGCTGCTCGCGAACTTCGGGATCGCGGTGAGCAAGTTCGTCGGCTTCCTGGTGACCGGCTCGACGGCCATGCTCGCCGAAGCCGTGCACTCCGTCGCCGACACCGGCAACCAGGCGCTGCTGCTGTTCGGCAAGCGGCAGGCCGGCCGCCCGGCGGACCCCGCCCACCCCTTCGGCTACGGGCGCAACCGCTACTTCTACGGGTTCGTCGTCGCGCTCGTGCTGTTCAGCCTGGGCTCGCTGTTCGCCATCTACGAGGGCGTCCGGAAGATCTCCCACCCGCACGGGCTCGACTCCCCGGCCGTCGCCATCGGCATCCTGGGCGTGGCGATCGTGCTCGAGGCGCTGTCGTTCCGCACGGCGGTGCACGAGTCGAACCGGGTCCGCGCCGGCAACGGCTGGGTCGCCTTCATCCGCCGGTCCAAGGCCCCTGAGCTGCCCGTCGTGCTGCTCGAGGACTTCGCCGCGCTCGTCGGTCTGGTCTTCGCGATGGGCGGCGTCGTCGCCGCGACCGTCACCGGCGACGCCCGCTGGGACGGCGCCGGGTCGATCGCGATCGGCGCCCTGCTCGGCGTCGTCGCCACGGTCCTCGCGGTCGAGATGAAGAGCCTGCTCATCGGCGAGAGCGCCGAACCGGCCACCGTCGCGGACATCGCCGCGGCGCTCGTCGACGGTACGACGATCACCCGAATCATCCACCTGCGCACGATGCACCTGGGGCCCGAGGAGCTGCTGGTCGCGGCCAAGGTCGCGCTCGCCCCGGGACTGTCGATGGCGCAGGTGGCGGCCGCCATCGACGACGCGGAGGTCCGGGTGCGGGCGCGGGTGCCGATCGCGCGGCCGATGTATCTCGAACCGGACCTCTACCGCGATCTGGCGGGCGAGTCGACGTCGTAGGCTGATTCCCCGTCGTACGTCTTCACGTCCTTCCGATCGGAGCGCTTTGCCATGGCCGACCTGCCCAAGCACGACGTCGCGGACCTCGCGCTCGCCGACCAGGGCGTCAAGCGCATCGAGTGGGCGGAGCGGGCGATGCCCGTGCTGCGCCAGATTCGCGACCGCTTCGCCGCCGAGCGACCGTTCGAGGGCGTCCGGGTCGCCGCGTGCATGCACGTGACGACCGAAACCGCCAACCTCGCCCGGGCGCTGCAGGCCGGTGGCGCCGAGGTGCACCTGTGCGCGTCCAACCCGTTGTCGACCCAGGACGACACCGCCGCGGCGTTGGTCGCGCACTACGGCATCAGCGTCTACGCACGCAACGGCGTCGACCGCGACGGCTACTACGCCCACATCAACGCCGCGCTCGACTGCCAGCCGCACCTTGTGATGGATGACGGCTGCGACCTCGTCAACACCCTGCACCACGACCGCACCGACGTCATCGACGCGGTCACGGGCGGCTGCGAGGAGACCACGACCGGAGTCATCCGGCTGCGGCAGATGACGAAGGCCGGCGCGCTGCGCTTCCCGATGGTGGCGGTCAACGACACCGACACCAAGCACATGTTCGACAACCGCTACGGCACGGGGCAGTCGACGCTCGACGCGGTGTTCCGCGCCACCAACGTCCTGCTCGCCGGCAAGACCGTCGTGGTCGCCGGCTACGGCTACTGCGGCAAGGGCGTGGCCCAGCGTGCGGCGGGTCTGGGCGCCAGCGTCATCGTCACCGAGATCGACCCCACCAAGGCGCTCGACGCGACCATGCAGGGCTACCGCGTCATGCCGATGACCGAGGCGGCCAAGCACGGCGACGTGTTCCTGACCGTCACCGGCAACCGCGACGTGCTGCGCGAGGAGCACTTCGCGGTCATGAAGGACGGTGCGATCCTCGCCAACTCCGGCCACTTCGACATCGAGATCGACGTCAAGACGCTCGAGCGGCTGGCGACCGAGAAGCGGTCGAAGATCCGTCACCAGACCGACGAGTACGTCATGGCCGACGGTCGCCGGCTGCTCCTGCTCGCCGAAGGCAGGCTGGTCAACCTCGGCGCCGCCGAGGGCCACCCGGCAGCGGTCATGGACATGTCGTTCGCCGACCAGGCACTGACCGCGGAGTGGCTCACCGCCAACGCGGCGACCCTGCAGCCGGGCGTCTACGACGTTCCGGTCGAGATCGACAGCCAGGTCGCCTCGCTCAAGCTCGCCTCGATGGGTGTCGAGCTCGACGTGCTGACCGCGGCCCAGGAGGACTACCTCAACTCCTGGGAGCACGGCTCCTGATCTCACCCGCGTTGGTCTGGCGGGACGCCCCGCCCGCCGTCGACCTGCTCGACCAGACCGCGCTGCCGCACGAGGAACGGCGGCTGGTCTGCCCGGACGTGCCGACGCTCGTCGACGCGATCCGCCGGCTCGCCGTGCGCGGTGCGCCGCTGCTCGGCATCGCCGGGGGCTACGGCGTCGCGCTCGCCGCGCTGCGTGGTGACGACGTCGCGGCCGCCGCGGATGCACTCGCCGGTGCCCGGCCGACCGCCGTCAACCTCGCCTGGGGAGTACGCCGGACGGAGGCGGCGTACCTGCGGAGACGCGATCCGGCCGCGGCCCTGGCCGAGGCGCACGCCATCCGGACCGAGGACGCTGACGCGGCGGCACGCATCGCCGAGCACGGCCTCGGCCTGGTCCCCGCTGACGCCCGGGTACTGACGCACTGCAACACCGGCTGGCTGGTCAGCGGCGGCGAGGGCACCGCACTCGGCATCGTCGCCGCGGCGCACCGGGCCGGCCGGCTGGCGCAGCTCTGGGTCGACGAGACCCGGCCGCTCCTGCAGGGCGCGAGGCTCACGGCGTACGAGGCGGCGCGTGCCGGCATCCCGCACGCGGTGCTCGCCGACGGCGCGGCCGGCAGCCTGTTCGCGCAGCACCGCGTCGACCTCGTCATCGTGGGCGCCGACCGGATCGCCGCCGACGGCAGCGTCGCGAACAAGGTCGGCACCTACCCGCTTGCCGTCCTCGCGCGTCACCACGGCGTCCCCTTCGTGGTCGCCGCGCCGGTCACGACAGTCGACCTGGCGACGGCGTCCGGCACCGACATCGAGGTCGAGCAACGCGACCCGGCCGAGGTCACCGCCTACGCCGGGCAGCCGGTCGCGCCGGCCGGCAGCCCTGCCTACAACCCGGCCTTCGACGTGACGCCGGCCGAGCTCGTCACGGCGATCGTCACCGACCGGGGGGTCGCCACCGCCGACGCCGCGGGAGGCATTGCCGCAGCACTCGTCCGGTTGATCCCCGATCCGGTCACGGTGGTGCGACCATCGGTGCCATGAAGGGCCGCGTGCTCGTCGTCGACGACGATCCGGCGCTCGCGGAGATGCTCGGCATCGTGCTGCGCAGCGAGGGCTTCGAGCCGTCGTTCGTGGCCGAGGGCGACCGGGCGCTCGCGGCCTTCCGCGACTTCAAGCCCGACGTGGTGCTCCTCGACGTCATGCTGCCCGGCACCGACGGCATCGACGTCTGCCGGCAGATTCGCGCCGAGTCCGGCACGCCGATCGTCATGCTGACCGCCCGCAGCGACACGATCGACGTGGTGCTGGGGCTCGAGTCAGGCGCGGACGACTACGTGGTCAAGCCGTTCAAGCCCAAGGAACTGGTCGCCCGGGTGCGCGCCCGGCTGAGGCGCACCGACGAGCCCGCGGCCGAGACGCTGGCGATAGGCGACCTGGAGATCGACGTCGCCGGGCACGTCGTCAGCCGGGCCGGCGGGTCGGTGGCGCTGACGCCGTTGGAGTTCGACCTGCTCACCACGCTCGCACGCCGACCGCGGCAGGTGTTCACCCGTGAACAGCTGCTCGAGCAGGTGTGGGGCTACAAGCATGCGGCCGACACCCGGTTGGTCAACGTGCACGTCCAGCGGCTGCGCTCGAAGATCGAGCGCGACCCCGAGCACCCGGAGATCGTCGTCACGGTCCGCGGGGTCGGCTACAAGGCCGGCCCGCCGTGACCCTCGACGTCGTGCCTCCGGTCGTCAGCGAGCTCAGCCTGGTCGGCCGGCTCGCGCAGCGGTGGCGGAGCTCGCTGCAGCTGCGCGTCGCCGCCACGACGTTCCTGCTGTCCGGGGTGGTCGTCGCGCTGCTCGGTCTCTACCTGCAGCAGCGGCTGACCGACGGGCTGCTGTCGGCCAAGGTGACGGCGGCTCTCACCGAGCTCGACGCCGGCGTGACGAAGGCCGACGCGACACTCGGCAGCGCCTACGCGAGCGACCCGGCCGAGACCGAGACGATCGTCGACTCGCTGTTCGAGGACCTCAAGCGGGCCACCCCGACCGGGTTGTACGACGTGGCACTGATCACGACCTCCTCGACCGAGAACGGCCGCATCAGCGGCGAGATCTCCGACACGAGCATCCCGGCCCGGCTCACGGCCTCCGTCGGCGAGGGCAACAAGGCCTACGCCTACGCCCCCTTGCGCTACCTCGACGGTCACACGGTCGAGGGCCTGATCGCCGGCGGGCCGGTCATCTCGACCGGGGTCGGCCCCTACCAGCTCTACTACTTCTTCCCGCTCGACCAGGAAGAGGCGACGATCGCACTCGTCCGCCGGGTGCTGCTCACCGTCGGCGCCATGCTGGTCGTGCTCGTCGTCGGCGTCGCGGCGCTGGTAACCCACCAGGTCGTCACGCCGGTACGGCAGGCGGCCCGCAGCGCGCAGCGGTTCGCGACCGGCCTGCTCGAGGAGCGGATGCGGGTCCGCGGCAGCGACGAGCTGGCCCAGCTCGCCACGTCGTTCAACGCGATGGCAGCCTCGCTGCAGAGCCACATCCAGCGACTCGAGTCGTTGTCGCGGCTGCAACGGCGGTTCGTCGCCGACGTGTCCCACGAGCTGCGCACGCCCTTGACGACGGTGCGGATGGCCGCCGACATGCTGCACCAGTCGCGCAGCCAGTTCGACCCGGAGGTCGCGCGGTCCGCGGAGCTGTTGCAGACCCAGCTCAACCGGTTCGAGCTGCTGCTCGCCGACCTGCTCGAGATCAGCCGGCACGACGCCGGCGCCGTCGAGCTCGACACGGAACCGGTCGAGCTGCAGCAGCTCGTGCGCCAGGTCGTCGACGACGTGCGCGTGCTCGCCGAACGGCGGGCCTGCGACGTCGTGCTCGACCTGCCGGGTGACCCGGTCGTGGTCGACGCCGACGCGCGCCGGCTCGGCCGGGTGCTGCGCAACCTGCTCGGCAACGCGCTGGAGCACGGCGCCGGGCAGCCGGTCGAGGTTTCGTTGCGTGCCGGTGACGGTTGCGCCGCGGTCAGCGTCCGTGACCGCGGGCCGGGCCTGCGCCCTGGTGAGGCCGGCCTGGTGTTCAACCGGTTCTGGCGCGCCGACCCGGCCCGATCCCGGCACACCGGCGGCACCGGCCTCGGCCTGTCGATCGCCCTGGAGGACACCCGGTTGCACGGCGGCTGGCTGCAGGCATGGGGGGAGCCGGGCCGCGGCGCGGTGTTCCGGATGACGGTGCCCCTGCGCGTCGGCGCGTCGTTCGCCGCCTCGCCGCTGCCGCTCGACCCGACCGAGACAGAGTCGACCCAGACGGCGCCGGCCGCTCCGCAGCCACGCGATCCGGTGGCGGCCGTCCTGCCCGGCCAGCCCGGGATGCCCCAGTGATGCGAGCGCGGCGCGCCGGCGTGGCCGTGATCGGCGTCGGGCTGCTGCTCGGCGGCTGCGCGACCATCCCGCAGGGCGGCGCCGTCCACGTCGCCCACGTCGAGAACCGCGACGGCACCGTCGACGAGCCCGACTCCCGGGTCTTGCCGCCCGGCCCGACCGAGGGCCAGGCTCCGCCCGACGTCGTACGCGGCTTCATCAACGCCAGCGCCAGCGCCGACAACGCCTACGCCATCGCCCGGTCGTTCCTGACCCGTGCCGTCGGCAAGGCGTGGCAGGCGCCGCGGGCGGTCATCGTCTACGACGAGGGCAGCCTGCAGGCCAACCTGTCGGGCCGCGTCGTGACCGTGACGGTCAACCAGGTCGGCCGCATCGACGCGCGCGGCGGCTTCTCGCTCGCCTCGGGTTCGCTGTCGTTCCAGTACCCCGTGACCAAGGACCGCGGCGAGTGGCGGATCGCGACCCCGCCCGAGCAAC
Source organism: Mycobacteriales bacterium (assembly GCA_035690485.1). Lineage (NCBI taxonomy): Bacteria > Bacillati > Actinomycetota > Actinomycetes > Mycobacteriales > Mycobacteriales bacterium. Next base: position 19,264 of record DASSKL010000067.1, read on the forward strand.
TGCTGCTCTCGGAGGCCGACGTACGACGTTCCTTCCGGTCGGTCGACATCTACTTCGTCAACCCGAGCGACCAGGTCGTCGTACCGGACCGCGTCTACCTGCAGTCGTCACGCCGTGACCTGCCCACGCGGCTCGCCGAGCGGCTGCTCAGCGGTCCGTCGTCATGGCTCGCCCCCGCCGTGCGGACGGCCTTCCCGGCCGGCACGAAGCTGACGGGGAGGGTCGACGTGCGCAACGGGATGGCCACCGTGCCCCTGTCCAGGCAAGCGCTGCGGGCCAACGCGTCGCAGCGCCGCGCCATGTCCGCCCAGCTGGTGTGGACGCTGAAGCAGCTCACCGACATGTCCGGGTTGGAGATCCTCGCAGGCGGCGCCCCGCTCGACGTGCCGGGACAGGGCGCGCCGCAGAGCCGCGACGACTGGCCGAGCTACGACCCGGACGTGCTCGACAGCGACGCGGCGGTCTACTACTCCCGCGACGGTTCGGTGCGCTCGCCGGTCGACAATCCCGCGGCGGGCGCGGCAGGTGCCGCGCAGATCGACAACGGCAAGGTGCTGCGCAGCGTGCCGAACGTGCCTTTGCGCCACCCGGTCGTCGCCGGTGGTCGGCTGGCCGCTCTCGGGCCGGTGCCGGACGGGGTCGGTCTCTACACCGGCGCGCTGTCGAGCGGACCGCTCGCGGTCGTCTGGCGGGCCGCGGCGATGACTCCGCCGGCGTTCGACGTGCGCGGCCGGCTCTGGACCGTGGTGACCGACGCGGCCGGCAAGCAGCGGGTGCTGGTCGTGCCGCAGGGCGGCCGCCCCACCTACGTCCCCGCCCCCGACCTCGCCGCCGGTGACGTGCAGCAGCTGTGTCCGTCACGCGACGGCGCCCGGGTCGTGGCCGTGGTCGGCCAGCCAGGCCAGCGCCAGGTCTACGTGGGCCGGGTCGCCGACCACGGCGGCGCGCTGTCCCTGGGCGGTTTTCACACCGTGCTGCCCGACCGCTACGTCGACGTGGCCGACGTGGGCTGGCTCGACGCCGACCGGATCGTCGTACTGGTCAAGACCAGCGACACCGGCCGCGCCGCCGGCCGGTTCCCGCTGGTCGCGGCCGTCGACGGCTGGCCCGGGCTGGAGGCGACGGTGCTCACCGCCGGGCTGCCCTCGGACGAGCCGTTGCAGATCGCGGCCGCTCCGGGCGGGCACCGGCTGCTGGTCAGCGTCGGGGGGCAGATCTGGGGCAGCGCCTCGGGCATCTGGCAGCCCCTCGCGGTCGGGGAGGACCCGGCCTACGGGTCGCCGGCGAGCTGACGCCGCCCGATCCCAGCCGCTGCGTCCGACCGGCGCCACGCCTCGACGGTCCTCCCGATCCCGGCCTCTGCCGCTCGGTGATATCCCCCGGCCCTTGGCCTGCCGCTCGCCGGTTTCCCCAGATCGGCGCGCGGGCCTGGCTTCGTGCCGCCGGCGCAACCGAACCTGGCCGCTATGCCGCGCCTGCTGTCCGCGCTCGTCGACCTCGCCGTGCCGGCTGCCTGCGTCGGCTGCGGCGCCTGGGGCACCGACCTGTGTCCGCCCTGCGCGGCGCCGCTGCGCGACCCTCCCCGGTGGGTGCGGCCCACGCCGTGCCCGCTCGGGCTGCCGCCGGTGGCGGCGATCGCGGCCTACGACGCGGGGGTGCGCGCCGCGCTGGTGCACCACAAGGAGCGGGCCGCCTACTCGTTGACCGCCCATCTCGCCGATGCGCTCGCCCGGGCGGTGGCGCATGCCGCGGTGACCGCCGACGAGTGTGCGCCGCTGCTGGTGCCGGTGCCGTCGTCGGCCGCCGCCCGCCGGGCCCGGGGCGACGATCCGCTGCTGCGCCTGGTGCGGGCCGCCGCCACCCGGCTGCGCCGGTCCGGCGTGCCGGTCACCGTCGAGGCCGCCGTCGTGCGGCACGGGCGGGCGGTGCGCGACTCGGCCGGGCTGTCCGCGCCCGACCGGGCCGCGAATCTCGCCGGTGCTTTCGATGCGACGGCCGAGCGCCTGCGGGGACCACGGCGTGCGGTGTTGCTCGTCGACGACCTCGTGACGACCGGCGCCACGTTGGCCGAGGCCGCGCGGGCGCTGCGCCGGGCGGGCCTACCTCCGGTGGCGTGCGCGGTCGTCGCGCACGCCCGGCGTCGTCTCCCACCTGATCTTGGGGTGGTTACCCGGGGCGCAGCGGGCTAGCGTTGGCAGATGGCGCCCGCCCGGGTCCGTGGTTGCGTCGAGGCCGCGAGGTCTTGGCAAGCCGATGCCAGCCGCAGGCGAAACGGCCCACGTAAGGCGACTTCTCGTCGACTGATCACGGTGCGGCTTAGAAGTAAGTCCTGCCCCGCCGGTGGGCCGGATGTCCACCGGACCGGGAGAAGGGTAGTAGTGGCGGACACGCTGCGAACCCCTCCGCAGGCGGATGTGGGGACGAAGACCAGGTCGGCCGGGCGGGCGCCGTTCGCAGATCGATACCGGACAACGATCGTGAGGAGATCCCGCGTGGACGTCGTGGTGAAGGGTCGGCACTGCGAGGTGACGGAGCGCTTCCGTCGGCACGCCGCGGACAAGCTCGGCAAGCTGGAGAAGTTCGACCACAAGGTGCTGCGCGTCGACGTCGAGCTCTGCAAGGAGCGCAACCCTCGGCAGAACGGCGTCTCCGAGCGCGTCGAGCTCACGGTCCGCTCACGCGGCCCGGTCGTGCGCGCGGAGGCCGCCGCCCAGGACTTCTACGCCGCGCTCGACCTCGCGTGCACCAAGCTCGAGGCCCGGTTGCGGCGCGTCGCCGACCGCCGTCGCGTCCGCCACGGCCAGCGCAACCCGGTCTCCGTCTCGAGCGCAACCGGGGGAGCGACGGCGGCGAGTGCCGCCGCCGGAGCGGGCAGCGAGTCGCTCGCCGAGCGAGACGGTGACGAGCGGATCCTCGCCGAGGACGGGCCGTTCGTCGTCCGCGAGAAGGTGCACGACGCGGTGCCCATGGACCTCGACGAGGCGCTGTTCGAGATGGAGCTCGTCGGCCACGATTTCTTCCTTTTCATCGACGCCGCGACCGGTGAGCCGGCAGTGGTCTACCGGCGGCGGGGCTACGACTACGGGGTCATCCGGTTACGCACCGGATGAGCGCAACCGGCCGTCTCGCGTGGCTCGTGCGTGCCATGATGGCCGCGTGAGCGATCAGACTCCCGAGCCGTTCGTCAACCCGACCGGCGAGCCGATCCGGGTGCTGGTGGTCGACGACCACGCGCTCTTCCGCCGTGGCCTGGAGATGGTGCTCGACCAGGAGGCCGACATCGAGGTCGTCGGCGAGGCGAGCGACGGCGCAGAGGCCCTGGCCACCGCGATGGAGACCACGCCCGACATCGTCCTGATGGACGTGCGGATGCCGCGTCGCGGCGGCATCGACGCGTGCACCGCCATCAAGGACGCCGTCCCGAGCGCCAAGATCATCATGTTGACGATCAGCGACGAGGAGGCCGACCTCTACGACGCGATCAAAGCGGGCGCCATGGGCTATCTGCTCAAGGAGATCTCGATCGAGGAGGTCGCCTCCGCGATCCGCGCCGTCCACGGCGGCCAGTCGCTGATCTCCCCCTCGATGGCGTCGAAATTGCTCAACGAGTTCGCGTCAATGATCAAGCGAGGTGACGAGCGGCAGCAGGTGCCGGCGCCGCGGCTGACCGACCGCGAGATGGAGGTCCTGCGGCTGGTCGCCAAGGGCATGAACAACCGCGACATCGCCAAGCAGCTGTTCATCAGCGAAAACACCGTCAAGAACCACATCCGCAACATCCTCGAGAAGCTGCAGCTGCACTCGCGGATGGAGGCAGTGGTCTACGCGGTACGCGAAAAGCTCCTAGAGATCACTTGAGCCGATAGCGCTTCCCCGCGGGATGGCGCCCGGCCGCATACGATGGCGGGCACGGTTGTCTCGTCGTACGCCGTAGTCGAATCGGGCTGGAGCCGCACGAGTGGTGTTCAACAGGGTCCTGCGTGCCGGTGAGGGTCGCATCATCCGCCGGTTGCGGGCCGTCGCCGACCAGGTCAACGCGATCGAAGAGGACTTCGTCGCGCTGTCCGACGCCGAGCTGCGCGGCCAGACCGACGAGTTCCGCCAGCGCCTCGCCGACGGGGAGGACCTCGACGACCTCATGCCGGAGGCCTTCGCCACCGTGCGCGAGGTGGCTCGGCGCACGCTCGGCCAGCGGCCGTTCGACGTGCAGATCATGGGCGGCGCGGCTCTCCACCTCGGCAACATCGCGGAGATGAAGACCGGTGAGGGCAAGACCCTCACCTCGGTCCTGGCGGTCTACCTCAACGCACTGCCCGCCGAGGGTGTCCACGTCGTCACCACCAACGACTACCTCGCCCGGCGCGACGCCGAGTGGATGGGCCGGGTGCACCGGTTCCTCGGTCTCACGGTCGGCGTGATCCTGTCCCAGCAGCAGCCGTACGAGCGGCGCGCGGCCTACGCCTGCGACATCACCTACGGCACCAACAACGAGTTCGGCTTCGACTACCTGCGCGACAACATGGCCTGGAGCGCCGAGGAGCTCGTGCAGCGTGGCCACAAGTTCGCCGTCGTCGACGAGGTCGACTCGATCCTGATCGACGAGGCCCGTACTCCGCTGATCATCAGCGGTCCGGCCGAGCAGTCGGCGAAGTGGTACACCGAGTTCGCCCGCATCGTGCCGCGGCTGCGCCGGGGCGACCCCGACAAGGACATCGACGGCGACTACGAGGTCGACGAGGGCAAGCGCACCGTCGCCATCCTCGAGTCGGGCGTGGAGAAGGTCGAGGACCATCTCGGCATCGAGAACCTCTACGAGGCGATCAACACCCCGCTGGTCGGTTACCTCAACAACGCGCTCAAGGCGAAGGAGCTCTTCAAGCGCGACAAGGACTACATCGTCCAGGACGGTGAGGTCCTCATCGTCGACGAGTTCACCGGCCGCATCCTGCACGGTCGCCGCTACAACGAGGGCATGCACCAGGCGATCGAGGCCAAGGAAGGCGTGGCGATCAAGGACGAGAACCAAACGCTCGCCACGATCACGCTGCAGAACTTCTTCCGGCTCTACGAGAAGCTCGCCGGCATGACCGGCACGGCGATGACCGAGGCGGCGGAGTTCGACCAGACCTACAAGCTCGGCGTCGTCCCGATCCCCACCAACAGGCCGATGATCCGGCGTGACGAGGCGGACGTCGTCTACAAGACCGAGCAGGCGAAGTTCGAAGCCTGCGTCGACGACATCGCCGAGCGGCACGAGAAGGGCCAGCCGGTCCTCATCGGCACGACCAGCGTCGAGAAGAGCGAGCTGCTCTCGGGCATGCTGCTGCGGCGAGGCGTCCCGCACGAGGTGCTCAACGCCAAGTTCCACGAGAAGGAAGCGCAGATCGTCGCCCAGGCCGGCCGCAAGGGCGCGGTCACCGTCGCGACCAACATGGCCGGTCGCGGCACCGACATCATGCTGGGCGGCAACCCGGAGTTCATGGCCGCGGCCGAGCTCGCCACGCGCGGCCTGTCGCCGATCGAGACCCCCGAGGACTACGAGGCGGCCTGGCCCGAGGCGTTGGACAAGGCGAAGGCCGCGGTTGCCGCGGAGCACGAGGAGGTCGTCTCGCTCGGCGGGCTTTACGTGCTCGGCACGGAGCGGCACGAGTCGCGCCGCATCGACAACCAGCTGCGTGGCCGGTCCGGCCGTCAGGGCGACCCGGGGGAGTCGCGCTTCTACCTGTCGCTCGGTGACGACCTCATGCGGTTGTTCAACTCCAACGCGGTCGAGTCGATCATGACGCGGTTCAACCTGCCGGAGGACGTGCCGATCGAGTCGAAGATGGTCAGCCGTGCCATCCGCTCGGCGCAGACGCAGATCGAGCAGCGCAACTTCGAGATCCGCAAGAACGTCCTGAAGTACGACGAGGTTCTGAACAAGCAGCGCACGGTCATCTACGACGAGCGCCGGCGCGTGCTCATGGGCGAGGACCTGCACGAGCAGGTCGTGCACATGATCGAGGACGTCGTCCGCGGCTACGTCCAGGCCGAGACCTCGGAGGGGTTCGAGGAGGACTGGGACTACGAGAAGCTGTGGACCGCGCTGAAGACCCTTTATCCCGTGGGCGTCACCCCGGAGGCCCTGGAGGAGGAGTCCGGCGGCGGGCTCGGCGGCGAGTATCTCGAGGAGCGACTGGTCGAGGACGCGCTCGAGGCCTACGCGCGGCGCGAGGAGCAGCTCGGCGAGCAGGTGACCCGCGAGCTGGAGCGGCGCGTGCTTCTGTCGGTGCTCGACCGCAAGTGGCGCGAGCACCTCTACGAGATGGACTACCTGCAGGAGGGCATCGGCCTGCGGGCGATGGGCCAGCGCGACCCGCTCGTGGAGTACCAGCGTGAGGCGTTCGACATGTTCGGCGCCATGATGGAGGGGATCAAGGAGGAGTCGGTCGGCTTCCTGTTCAACCTCGAGGTCCAGGTCACCCCGGAGGAGCAGGCCGCCGCGGAGGCGATCGCGCCGCAGCCGTTGGCCGGCCAGCAGCCACCGGCCGCTCCCCAGCCTGGCGGACCGCCCCTCGCCGCGCCCGCCGATGCCGCAGCGGGTGCCGCCGGCGCCGGCAACGCCCCTGCCGGCGGCGTTGCCGCAGAGCCGGTGCCGTCTGAAGCTCCGGCGGCCTTCGCGGCGGAGACCGGCGACGACGTCTCCGCCGGGCAGCCGGCGGCCGCGCCCGACGGTGACGAGCGGGAGCGCGTCGCTGCGGTGCTCGGCGCCGCGCTCGGACAGCCGACCCGGCCCAGCCACCTGCAGTACTCCGCGCCGACGGTCGACGGCGAGGGGGGTGTCTCCCGCTCGGTCGGGGCGACCTCTGGTGGCAGCCCGGCCGCCGGTGACGGCGGCGGATTCGGCGGCGTGGCGCGCAACGCGCCCTGCCCGTGCGGCTCGGGCAAGAAGTACAAGCGCTGCCATGGGGACCCGCGCAACCGCTGAACCTTTTCCCTTGCGGCGCTGCTTCTTCCCGGTGTCAAGGGGCGGCGGGTGAGACGGCGGTAACCGCTCAGCCGCCGAGCGGCCGGACTACTGCTGAAGCGCCGTGCACAACCAGCGACCGTCGAGGCCTTCCAGCCGCAGGGCGACCGCGGTGACCCGCCCGTCGCGACGAACCGTCGCGGACAGCTCGGCGATGCCGTCGTCGGGCTCGCAGACGTGGACCGACTTCACCACCGTGCGCGACCGGCGAAGCGGCCTCCCGGCCGGCGATCCGGTGCGCCGCGCCTGGGCCGTCGATCGGTGACACTGCGCCTCGATCTCCTCGAACACGTCCTCGCTCACCCAGCGCAGCAACTGGCCGATCGGGCGGGAGCCGTCGGCCACCTCCGCGAGTGCCTGGGCGAGCCGACCGCCCCACCTTCGGGGGTCCGGAAGCTCTGCGCGCGGCGTCCGCTCCGGGCTGAAGAGGTCGCGCGTCGTCGGCTCGGGGTCGGCGACGAGCCGTAGCCGCCGCGCCGTCGGACGTTCGAACGGCAGGGGCATGGAGCCCGCGACCGGCGGCACCTGGTCGGCCGTCAGCTCGTCGTCGTACGGCGGTTCGTACTGCGGCACCGGCAGCAGGTGGATGCGTGTCGGCGCGGGGGCGGGCGCGGTCGGTTCGACCGGGGCGGTGGTGGCGACGGACATGGAGGCTCCTGGTCGTGCGGCGGTCGGTGGTCGCGGCCGAGCGAGGGTTCAGTCGGGTGGGGTCAGGCGTTGGCCGGGCAGCACGAGGTCGGGCTCGGGGCCGATGACGTCCCGGTTTGCCTCGTACCAGCGCGGCCAGGAGTCGGCGATCTGCGCGGCGGTCGGCACGCCGGGCAGGTGCCGCGCCGCGATCGTCCAGAGGCAGTCGCCCGGGTGGACGGTGACCGCGGTCGCCGGCTGCGGGACGGCGCTCGGCGACGGCCCGGCCGGGAGCGGTGGAACGCGGCTCGCTCGAGCGGCGTGCGGCGCTGCCGTGGTCGCCGGCGTGGCGGTGGCGGCCGGCCAGTCCAGCCCGGCCGGATCCGTGTCGGCCTGGGCGGGCGCTGCGCCGCCCAGCCCGAGGGCGGCGCCCATCGCTGCCGCTGTCAGGCGACGCAGCGCGACGGGTGTCAGCGCGTTCGCGACCAGCTGCGCCCGCCGTCCCAGCGCGCCCGGAAGTCGGCCCGCGACAGCGGCGAGCAGGCCGACGGTCAGCCAGGCGACGACGGCGTAGGCCGCGACGCCCGCCAACGTGACGATGGTCTCGTCCGGGCGCTGCCGGGCGATCCACCCGATCCACCCGCCGGGGCTCAGGGGTTGGCCCGGCAGGTCGGAGGCGTGCGGCCCGAGCACGACGAGCGCCGCCATCGCGCCGAGAGCGCTGAGCACGGAACCCGCCAACCCGAGGGCGGCCGCGGTGCGTCGCATCCCACCAGCCTTCGATAGCGGTCGTTTGCCTTCGTTTGCTTTCTATCGATATGGGTTGCTGGCGTCAATCGGGGTTCGCGCCCTCGGTGGACAACCCGCCTGCGTGGCCGCGGCAAGATGTCGGGGATGCGCTGGCAGGAACTGTTCGCCGACCTCGAGGGCGAGTTCGCCGAGGCAGAGCGGGCCGACCACGCGGCCGAGGTGGCCGACCGATCACGGGCGGAGTACGCCCGGGTGCGGCTGGTCGACCGGCTGCGCGCCGGTCTCGACCTCGACGTCACCGTGACGACCGCAGCCACCGGCCGGATCAGGGGCAGGCTCGAGTCGGTCGGCGCAGAGTGGCTTCTGCTGGTCGAGGCCAACGGGCGTCAGGTGCTGCTGCCGCTCGCGCACGTGCTCGCCATCGGCGGTCTGAGCCGCCAGGCCGCGGAGCCGGGCTCGGAGGGTCGGGTCGCGGCTCGGCTCGGCCTGCGACACGCGCTGCGCGGGTTGGCCCGGGACCGTACGCCGGTCGCCGTCGTGCTGACCTCCGGCGACGTCCTGACCGGGACTATCGACCGGGTCGGCGAAGACTTCGTCGAGCTGGCCGAGCATCCGGTGGACGAGCCCCGGAGGGCCGGCTCGGTTCGCGCCGTACGTCTGCTGCCGCTCTCGGCGCTGGCGGCGGTGCGGTCGCGATGACGGCGGCCGCGTGACACGGGCCGCCGGGTCCCGGACCGGCCGGCGGCGAGAGGCGGCTCAGCCGGTCGACCGGTCGGCGCCTTCGCCCGGGGCGGCTTCGGCCTCGTCGCCGCGTCCGAAGGGATGCGCTTCGACGAACGCGCGCGTCTCGGCGTAGGCCCGCTGGATGTAGGCCTCGAGCTGGTCCCGCTCGACCCGCCACTGCCCGCGCCCGCCCACCTTGATGGCCGGCAGCTCGCCGGACCGGACCAGGGCGTAGGTCTGGGCCGAGGAGATGTTGAGGATCTCGGCCACGTCGGCGAGCTGGAGGAACCGGGGCGCGCTCACGTCGTCGACTCCTGTCACAACCGGTACGTCCCTTCCGAGTGTGTCACCGCATGACCCACACTCGTCCGCACACCTGCGCGGGTTGTGGACAGCGCCAACGGTCTGTCGGGCTCGCGCGGGAGCATGCGTCGCATCCTGCCCGCCGATCCATCAAGGGGGAGCCCTCGTGGCCGACCTGACCTCGCCCCCGGCAAAGCGCCTGAGCTTGCCGCGGTGGTTCGATGCCCGTTTCGCTGCCGGGGTCCTGCTGGTGCTGGTCTCCGTCGTGGCGGGGGCACGTGTCGTCACGGCGGCTGACCACTACGACCGGGTGTGGGTCGCAAAGCGTGCTCTGGCTGTCGGTCAGCAGCTCACCGCTGACGACTTCCAGGTGGGCCGGGCGCGGCTCTACGGCAGCAGCCAGCACTACCTGAGCGCCGACTCCACGTCACCGGCCGGCTACGTGGTCGTGCGGCCGGTCGGCGCGGGCGAGATGGTCCCGCTGGCCGCCGTGTCGTCCCGGGGCGTCCCGGCCGAGCGGCGTCTCGTGTCCGTGCCCGTCGGCCCGGGGCACTACCCCGCCGACCTCGCCCGCGGCGACGTGGTCGACGTCTACGTCACGCCCAAGTCGCACAGCGGCGGGGACGCCGAGCCGACCCGTCTGGTGCTCGCCGACGCCAGTGTCGCCGACCGCGACGGGGGATCTCGAGGCTTCGCTGCGGGGACGTCGGTCGTCGGCATCGTGCTTTCGGTGCCCGCCGACGCGGTCGTGTCGCTCGTCGCGGCCGCGCAGGGCGGCAGCATCGACGTGGTTCGGGTCCCCCCGGGGGTGGCAGCGGCGCACCCGCCGGCCGGGGTGACCGAGACCCGTTCGGAGAGCCTGCCGTGACGATTCCGGTCATCACCGCGGTCACGGACCCGCACTGGGAGGCGGCGCTGATCGCCGCACTCGATCGCGGGGAGACCGGCGTCACCGTCGTACGCCGCTGCGTCGATCTCGCCGACCTCCTGGCCGTCGCCTCGACGGGCACGGCCAGGGCCGCCGTCGTCTCGGCCGACCTCCGCGGTTTCGACCGTGACGCCCTCGCGCGACTGGCCGTCGCGTCGGTGGCCGCCGTGGTGCTGGTGCCCCCGGGAGACGAGGCGGCCGAGCGGCGGTTGCGCCAGCTCGGGGTCGAGGACGTGCTGCCCGCCGACGCCTCACCGGCCGCGATCGTGGCGGCGGTGACGGCGGCCACCGGCCGGGCCGGCAACCGGCCGGTCCACGACTACCCGGACGCTCGAGACCCGGCGGCCTTCGCCGGTGTGGTCGAGGATGAGCTCTCTGCGTCGGCGCAGCCGGTCGGTCGCGTCGTCGCGGTCTGGGGCCCGACCGGCGCGCCCGGGCGCACGACCGTCGCCGTGGCGCTCGCCGCCGAGATCGCCGGGCTCGGCACCCGCAGTCTGCTCGTCGACGCCGACGTCTACGGCGGCGTGGTGGCCCAGGCGCTCGGGCTGCTCGACGAGTCGCCGGGCATCGCCGCGGCGGCGCGCCTCGCGACGTCCGGCAGCCTCGACGCGGCGGCGTTGGCCGAGCTTTCGCGCCAGGTCGACCCCGGGTTCGCCGTGCTCACCGGCATCGCGCGGGCCGATCGCTGGCCCGAGCTGCGCCCCTCGGCGCTGGAGGCGGTGCTCGCCGTTGCCCGCCGGCTCGCCGACGTCGTCGTGGTCGACTGCGGCTTCGCGCTGGAGCAGGACGAGGAGCTTGCCTACGACACGGCGGCCCCGCGACGCAACGGCGCCACGCTGGCCGTCCTCGCCGACGCCGACCAGATGGTCGCCGTCGGCAGTGCCGACCCGATCTCCCTGCAGCGCCTGGTCCGCGGTCTCGCGGACCTTCGCGAGGCCGTGCCTACGTCCGCGGGCGCGACCCCAACCGTCGTCGTCAACCGGCTGCGAGCCGGCGCCGTCGGAGGCGGTGACCCCGCCGACCAGGTCGCGGCCGCGTTGCGGCGCTACGCCGGAGTCGGCACGGTCCGGTTCGTGCCGCACGACGTCGCGGCCTGCGATGCCGCGCTCGCGACCGGCCGCACCCTGCGCGAGGCTGCACCGTCATCCCCGGCACGGCTCGCACTGCGCGACCTGGCCGCCTCGGTCGCCGGTGTCGCGCCGCCCGCTCGCCGACGCCGGCTGCTGGCCGGGGCCGGTCGATCGACGCCGGTGTGACCGCTGGGTCTCGTGCGGATGCCTGATCCGCAAAGCCGCCCGCGTCTGATCGCCCGGCCAACGGGGCCACGTGCGGGCGCGGTCCATCCGGGGAGATCGTTCCCCGTAGCATCAACCGCTGCAGCGACGAGTGGAAGGCACGCACCACATGGCGGCACGGCTGAGCCCGCTCGACGTCTCGTTCCTCTACATGGAGACGTCGACGACGGCCATGCACGTCGGCGGGGTGGCGATCTTCGAACAACCGCCCGACGGGTTCGACTACGACCGGCTGGTCGAGCTGATCAGTGAGCGCATCACGCTCGTCCCGCGCTACCGGCAGAAGGTCAAGTGGGTCCCGGGCCACCTCGCCAACCCGGTGTGGGTCGACGACGCGGACTTCGACATCACCTACCACGTTCGCCGCAGCGCCCTACCGCGCCCCGGCAGCATCGACCAGCTCAAGGAACTGATCGGGCGCGTGCAGTCGCGGCGACTCGACCGCGGCCGGCCGCTGTGGGAGATCTACCTGGTCGAGGGCCTCGCCGACGGCAGGTTCGCGATCCTCACCAAGACCCACCACGCGATGGCCGACGGCATCAGCGCTCTCGACATCGGCACCGTGCTGCTCGACCCGACACCGGAACCACGGCAGGTGCCGTCCGACGACTGGCGGCCGCATCGCGAGCCGGGTGCGGCAGAGCTCGTCGCCGGCGCCGTGGCCGACCTGGTGAGCCGGCCGACTCGGGTCCTCGACACCGTCCGCGCCGAGACCGTTGACCTGAAGGCGATCGCCGGCCGCGCTCTCGGCACCGCGGGGGGCCTGTTCGCCGCGGTGCGCACGGCGGCTCGGCCGGCGCCCGACAGCCCGCTCAACGTGACGATCGGCGAGCAGCGCCGTTACGGCATGGCACAGACGCGGCTCGACGACTACAAGCGGATCCGGACCGAACACGGCGGCACGGTCAACGACGTGATCCTCGCCAGCGTGGCCGGCGCCCTGCGGACCTGGCTGCAGACGCGCGGCGAGTCGGTGACCGGCACCGCGGTCCGAGCCATGGTCCCGCTCTCGGTGCGGCCCGAGAGCGAGCGCGAGGCCGGCATGCTTGGCAACAAGGTCTCCGCCTACTTCGTCGACCTCCCCATCGGTGAAGGCAACCCGGCCATGCGACTGCACCAGATCAGCTACGCCATGACCGGCCACAAGCAGTCCGGCCAGTCGGTGGGTGCCGGCGCCCTGGTCGCGCTGTCCGGGTTCGCCCCACCGACGATCCACTCCGCTGCGGCGCGCCTCGTCTCCGGGATGACCCGGCGCCTCTTCAATGTCGTGGTGACCAACGTGCCGGGGCCGCAGTTCCCGCTCTACGCCGGTGGTGCCCGGATGCTCGAGTGCTACCCCGTCGTACCCCTGGCGAAGGGGCAGGCGGTGAGCATCGGCATCACGTCGTACGACGGCGGTGTCTTCTACGGGCTCAACTGCGATCGCGACGCAATGCCCGACGTCGACGTGCTGGCCGTATGCATCGAGGAATCCCTCGCCGAGCTGCTGGAGACGGTGTCGTGACACGACGCGGAGTGGTGCTGGGAGCCGGCGGAGTCCTCGGCGCGGCCTGGATGGTCGGCGCCTTGTCCGCCGTGCAGGACGAGCTCGGCTGGGACGTCCGGGAGGCCGACGTCCTGGTGGGCACGTCAGCCGGCTCGGTGCTCGCCGCCCTGCTCGGCAGCGGCATCGACGTCGACACGATGGTGGCGCACCAGCGCGGCGAGCCGCCGCAGGTCGAGGACCGGCTGCAGTTCGACGTCGACCATGACGCGGGCGGTGCCCTCCCGCCGCGACCGCGACCGGGCATCGGATCGACCCGGCTCGTACGCCGGACCCTCGTGCGCCCGCGCAGCTATCCGCCCCTGACGGTGCTGTCGGCCTGGCTGCCGCACGGGCAAGGCACCCTCGCGCCGGTGCGGCAGCTGGTCGAGGCCGCCGCACCCGACGGGTGGGCGCGGCACCCGGCGACCTGGCTCGTCGCGATGGACTACGACCGCGGCCGGCGGGTCGCGTTCGGCCGGCCGGGTGCTCCGGCGGCCCGCCTCGGCGAGGCGGCGATGGCGTCCTGCTCGATCCCGGGCTGGTTCCCGCCGGTGGTCATCGACGGGCGGCGCTACGTCGACGGCGGCGCGTGCTCGCCCACCTCCCTCGACCTGCTCGCCGACGAGGTGCTCGACGAGGTGTTCGTCCTGTCTCCGATGACGTCGTTCGACCTCGACTCGCCGCGCACCCTGGTCGGCCGGCTCGAGCGGCGCTTCCGGCGATCGATGACCCACCGGCTCCTGCGCGAGGCGCAGAAGGTCGAGCGCGCGGGCACCACGGTCCGGATGCTCTCACCTGGCCGGGAGGATCTCGAGACGATCGGCGTCAACCTCATGGACCACCGCCGCCGGCTCGACGTCTTCGAGACCTCGCTGCGCACCTCGGCGCGGGCGCTGGCGCGAGCGACGACACTGCAAGCCGCCGGCTGACGTGCGGGTCTACCTCCCCGCGACACTGCCGATGCTGGCCCGCTGGCAGGCCGGCGGGGAGGTCGGGCCGGGGCCGTTGGGAGGGCACGGGGTGACGCCCGCGCTGCGGGAGTGGTACGCCGCCGGCGACCTGGAGGAGCTGGAGTACGCCGCGATGGCGGATGCGGCCCGCGCCGCCCTGTCGCTGCTCGCGGCGGATCGCGATGCGCCGGCCCGGCGGGTGGTCGTGGCCGCCGAGGTCCCGGAAGCCGCGTGCTCGGTGGTCACCGCGCCCGAGGAGCCCGTGCGCTCCGGCGTACGCGTCGCGCAGTCGCTGCCATGGGCGGTGGTGGCCGCCGTGCACGTCGACGACGTGGCGGCGCTGCCCGTCATCGCAGCGGCGGTCGAGGCGCTCGCGGCCGCCGAGGCCGGTGACGCCGACGCGATGTTCGCCGTCGACGAGGCCGAGGGCTGGGAGCTGCAGTGGTGGGCGACGCAGGAAGTTGTGCACCTGCTCGAAGGCACAGGCTAGTCGCAGTCGCCCCTCGTTTCACAGGAGTGCTCCGACGCCCCGCCGTGGTCCACAGGTAGGCGGAAGGGGGGTCGCGCCTTCGGCCTGAAGTCCCTACGATCCCCCGACAAAACCGGCATCCCGGCTCGGGTGTCCGGTGTCCGCATCGTCGCCGGGCTCGAGGGGGTCGACCGCACCGATGAACGCCGCCCTGGTCGTCGAGGACGAGGTCCGCGAGCTGGTACGCCGTAGGGGGTTGGACCCGACGGTGGACGGGCCGCAGATCCGGCGACTGGTCGACGAGGTCGTGGCCGACTACGACGAGCGGACTCTCACCGGTGGTCTGCCGGCGCTGGGCGATCCGCAGCAGGTCAGCAGGCACGTCTACGACGCCGTCGCCGGGCTGGGCCCGTTGCAGCGCTATCTCGACGACCCGGCGGTGGAGGAGATCTGGATCAATGACCCCGGTCGGGTCTTCGTCGCGCGCAACGGCCAGAGCCGCCTGACCACGACGGTGCTCACCGAGGGCCAGGTGCGCGATCTCGTCGAGAAGATGCTCAAGAGCTCGGGCCGCCGGGTCGACCTGTCCAGTCCTTTCGTCGACGCCACGCTGCCGGACGGCAGCCGGCTTCATGTCGCGATCCCGGACATCACGCGGGCGTGGGCGGTCAACATCCGCAAGTTCGTCGTCCGGGCGGTGTCGCTCGACGAGCTCATCGGGCTCGGTTCGCTGACGCCGGCCGCGGCGAGGTTCCTCGAGGCGTCGGTGGTCGCCGGTCTCAACGTGATCGTCGCCGGCGGGACGCAGGCGGGGAAGACGACCCTTCTCAACTGCTTGCTGGCGGCGATCCCCGCGCGCGAGCGGGTCATCACCTGCGAAGAGGTCTTCGAGCTGCGTCCCCCGCTGCCGGATGTGGTCGCGATGCAGACCCGCCAGCCGTCGCTCGAGGGCACCGGCGAGGTCCGGCTGCGCCGGCTCGTGAAGGAAGCCTTGCGGATGAGGCCCGACCGCCTGGTCGTGGGCGAGGTGCGGCAGGAGGAGGCCCTCGACCTGCTGATCGCGCTCAACAGCGGGATTCCCGGCATGTGCACCGTGCACGCGTCGTCGGCCCGTGAGGCCATCGCGAAGCTGTGCACACTGCCGCTGTTGGCCGGGGAAAATGTGACGACCGGCTTCGTCGTGCCGACGGTGGCCAGCAGCGTTGACCTGGTCGTGCACACGACGACCGATGGGCGAGGCCAGCGCAGGGTTCGCGAGATCGTGGCCGTGCCCGGCAACGTGGAGGGCTCCTTCGACAGCCCGGTGATCGCGACGGCCGACGTCTATACGACCCGCGACGGCGCGCTCGTGCGCGCCGACGGCTGGCCGCCGCACCCGGACTGGTTCGAACGAGCCGGCGTCGACCTGCGTGCGCTCCTCGCGGGCGAGCGAGGGGGCCGACCCGTGCGCGAGCGAGGCGGCGACGGCTTGGCCGAGCGCTTCGTCGAGCGGCCCGCATGAGCGGCACGCTGCTGGGCCTCTGCCTGGGGCTCGGGCTCCTGCTCATCTGGCGCTCGGGTCCGCGGCGACCTGCGCCGCGTCAGCGCAGCGGCCGGACGGTGACCGAGCGCACCCAGGAACTGCTCACGCAGGCCGGCTACGACGGGCTCACCCCCGCGCAGCTCTACGGCGCGTGTGCGGCCGCGGGGGTCGTGGCGCTCGTGGTCGCAGCGGGGACGAGCCGTTCGGCGCCCATCGCCCTCGCGTTCGCCGGCTTCGCGGGCTACGCACCGCTGGCGCTTGTCCGCATGCGCCGGCGTCAACGCACCACCGAGCTGCGCGACCTGTGGCCGGATGCGGTCGACAACCTGGCGAGCGCGGTCCGCGCAGGGTTGTCGCTGCCCGAGGCGCTGGCCCAGCTGGCGGTCCGCGGCCCCGAGCCGTTGCGCCCGGCGTTCGCCCGGTTCGGCGAGGACTACCGCGCCACCGGCCGGTTCGGCGAGTGCCTCGACCGGCTCAAGCTGTCGCTCGCCGACCCGGTCGGTGACCGGATCGTCGAGTCGCTCCGGCTCGCTCGCGATGTCGGGGGCACGGATCTCGGACGGTTGCTCCGGACCCTCTCGCAGTTCCTTCGTGACGACGCGCGCACGCGCGCGGAGCTCGAGACCCGTCAGGGCTGGACCGTCAATGCGGCCCGGCTCGGGCTGGCCGCCCCGTGGGTCATGCTCGGGCTGATGTCGCTGCGGCCCGAGACGGTCGCGGCCTACAACACGCCGGCCGGTGCACTCGTCATCGCGGGCGGCGCCGGAATCTCGCTGCTCGCCTACCGCGTCATGCTGCGGATCGCGCGGCTGCCGGTGGAGCGGCGGGTGCTGCGGTGACCGGGCGTGGGGTGTCGCGGTGAGCCGGCGTCGGGGTGCGGAGCCGGCGGGTCTCGGGATGCCCCGGTGACCGGCCTCGGGCTGCTGCTCGGCGCGGCCGCCGGGCTCGGCCTGCTGGTGATGGCGGCCTACAACCCGGTGGCCCGACGCCCACGCCTCGACGACCGGCTCGCGCCCTACCTGCGCGACACCCCAAGACCCTCGCGGTTGCTGGCGCAGGCCGGCACCCGCACGCCGTTCCCCACGCTGGAGCGGCTGCTCGCGCCGGTGCTGGCCGACCTCGTCCGGTTCGTCGACCGCGCGGTCGGCGGCGCCGGCTCCGTCCGGCGTCGGCTCGACCAGGCCGGGCGGGCGATGACCGTCGAGCAGTTCCGCACCGAGCAGGTGATCTGGGGTGCCGCGGGGCTGCTGGTCGGCGTCCTCGTGTCGACCGTCCTGCTGCTGCGCGGTGGGGCGAATCCCCTCCCGCTGCTCGTCCTCTGCCTGCTCCTCGCCCTCGCCGGCGTCCTCGCCCGCGACCGCTGGCTGTCCCGTGACGTGCGCGTCCGCGAGCAGCGCATCGTCGCGGAGTTCCCGACCGTCGCCGAGCTGCTCGCGCTGGCGGTCACCGCCGGCGAGACGCCGGTCGCGGCGCTCGACCGGGTGACCAGGTTGTCGTCGGGGGAGCTGTCGCGGGAGGTGGCGCGCGCTCTGGCCGACGCCCGCGCCGGAGCCTCGCTGGTGAGCGCTCTCGACGGCGTCGCGCGTCGTACCTCGCTGCCGCTGCTCGCCCGGTTCGTCGACGGCATGGCGGTCGCGGTCGAGCGCGGTACGCCGTTGGCCGAGGTGCTCCGCGCTCAGGCCGCGGACGTCCGCGAGGCCGGCCGGCGCGCGCTGCTCGACAGCGGCGGCAAGCGGGAGATCGCGATGCTCGCGCCGATCGTGTTCCTCATCCTGCCGGTCGTGATCGTCTTCCTCGTCTTCCCGGGCTTCTACGGCCTCGACATCGCCGCCCCCTGATCACGAAAGGACCCACCCGCATGCTCTCTCCCCGGTACACCGCGCGGCTGGCCGCGTGGCTCACGTCCGCGCTGGCCGTCTTCGGTACCCGCCTCCGCGAGGAGCGGGGCGATGTCCCCGGCTGGGTCATGATCACGGTGATGACCGCAGCGGTCGCGATGATCCTCTGGGGCTTGGCGCGCGACACCTTCACCGACCTGTTCCAGAACGCGTTCGACACAGTGGGCCCCAGCGACGGCTGATGGCACCGCTGCGGGCGGCATGGTCGGACCGGGGCTCGGCCACTGCCGAGTTCGTCTTGGTCGGCACGATGCTGACCCTGCTCTTCCTGGCGGTGCTGCAGCTCGCCATCGACCTGCACGTCCGCAACGTTCTCGCCGCGTGCGCGGCCGACGGCGCGCGCTACGCGGCCAACGCCGACATCGCGTCGCCGGACGCCGCGACGCAACGTACGACGGATCTCGTGCGCCGCTCACTCGGCGGGGCGGCGAGCCTGAGCGAGATCACCCCGGCGCTCGAGCCGGTCGACGGCGCGCAGGTCGTCGTCGTCCGGGTGAGCGCGCGGCTGCCGACCGTCTTCGGGCTGCTGCCGGCGATTCCCGTGCACGTCGAGGGCCGGGCGATGCTCGAAGGCGCCCCGTTGCAGGCCCCGCCGTGAGGCGTGACGACGGTTCGGCCCTGGTCGAGTTCGTCCTCATCGGCGTCGTGCTGCTGGTGCCGCTCGTCTACCTGATCATGTTCGCCGCGTCGGTGCAGCGGACGGCGTTCGCCGTCACCGGAGCCGTGCGCGACGCCGGCCGGGCCTACACCGCCGCCGGTTCCGACGCCGAGGGCCGCGCCCGTGCGGCTCTCGCCGCCAAGCTGACGCTGCAGGGCTCGCACGTCGACCTCGCGCCGGACGCACTGGTCATCTCCTGCACTCCGGAGCCGTGCGCCTACGCCCCGGGGAGCGCCGTCACGGTCCGGCTGCGGGTCGACGTACATCTGCTCGGCTTCGGCGTCGTACCCGTCCGCGCCCACCACACCGAGCGGATCGACTGCCACGCCGCCGGCCAACCGCAAGCGGGCACGTGTTGAGCCGCCGGTTGCGGCGAGCAGCTGATGACGGAGCGGTCATCCCGCTGGTCCTCGTCTACGCCGCGATCGTCGCCGCGATGACGGTGGCCGCGATCGACGCCTCTGTCGCGTTCCTGTCCTGGCGCGGGCTCAACGGCGTCGCCGACGCCGCCGCCCTGCGCGCGGCCCAGGCGGTGGACGAAGCGAGCCTTTACGCCGGCGGCGGTGACGGCATCCTGCCGTTGTCGCAGGAGGCGGCGGAGCGCGCGGTCGCGGACTACCTCGCCGACTCGCCCGACGTCGAGTGGCGGGCCGCCGTCGCCGCCGACGGCCGCTCGGTGACCGTGACGGCCCGTCGCCAGGTGCACCTGCCGTTCGTGCGGATCCTGCAGGTCGTCGACTCCTCCTACGCCGACGGTCGGGTCCCGGTGGAGGCGACGGCTCGCGCCCGCGCGCCGATCCGATGAGACGGCACTAGGCTGGACATTCGTGACCGACCCCAGCGAGGAGCTCAAGGAGCTCGGCTCGACCCTGTCCTCGATCGAGGCGGTGGTCGACGTCGACCGGCTCCGCGGCGAGCTCGCCGATCTGGAGCAGCAGGCCGCGGACCCCGATCTGTGGAACGACCAGGAGCGGGCGCAGCAGGTCACCAGCCGGATGTCCTACGTCCGCACCGATCTCGAGCGCATCGCGGCGTTGCGCCGGCGGCTCGACGACCTCCTCGCTGCCGTCGAGCTCGACGACCCCGAGCTGCTCTCCGAGGCACTGCAGGACCTGCCCGCGCTGCGCCGCGACGTCGAGGCGCTCGAGGTGCGCACCCTGCTCTCCGGCGAGTACGACGCCCGCGAGGCGGTCGTCACGATCAACTCCCAGGCCGGCGGCGTGGACGCGGCCGACTGGGCCGAGATGCTGGTGCGGATGTACCTGCGCTGGGCGGAGCGGCACGGCTACCCGACCGAGGTCTACGACACGTCGTACGCCGAAGAGGCCGGCATCAAGTCGGCGACCTTCGTCGTCCACTCGCCCTACGCCTACGGCACCTTGCAGGGGGAGCACGGCGTGCACCGGCTGGTGCGGATCTCGCCGTTCGACAACCAGGCCCGGCGCCAGACGTCGTTCGCGGGCGTCGACGTGACCCCGGTCGTGGAGCAGAGCGACCACGTCGAGATCCCGGACGACGACCTGCGGGTGGACGTGTTCCGGTCATCCGGTCCCGGCGGCCAGGGCGTCAACACGACCGACTCGGCGGTGCGGATCACCCATCTGCCCAGCGGGATCGTCGTGTCCTGCCAGAACGAGCGTTCGCAGATCCAGAACCGTGCCCGCGCCATGGAGGTGCTGCAGGCGAAGCTGCTCGAGCGCCGCCGGCAGGAGGAGGCCGCGGCGATGGACGCCTTGCGCGGGGAGACGCAGACGAGCTGGGGCAACCAGATCCGCAACTACGTGCTGCACCCGTACCAGATGGTGAAGGACACCCGCACCGACGAGGAGACGGGCAACGTCCATGCGGTGCTCGACGGCGACATCGACGCCTTCATCGAGGCCGAGATCCGCTGGCGGCAGCGCGGGGCCGCCGAAGCACGAAGGGCGTAACCCCATGTCCTCGGCACCTACGAGGACTATGCCACTAGGCCGTTCGGCCCCACTTTGCCGAGCAAAGCAGACACGGCTGGACATAAGCCGTCGATATATCGTGCGCGCGCCTTGTCTCGTGCGGTCCTGATACATCACCCTGAGTACGCGCCGCGCACACACCGCGTAGGCGTCCCGCCGGGGGGGCACTGATCCGCGACCGCAAGACGGTCACTTCCAGCCCACGGAACTGGAGGTCGCGGGGAGCCAGTGGTGAGACCGACCTCGGTACCGCTCGCATTGAGAGAGGTACGTCGATGGTCGGTATAGCTGGGCAACCGCGAGCCAAGAGGTTCGGTGCGGTGTTGCTCTCCCTTGGGCTCGTCACGTTGTTCCTACCGTTCCTCGGGGTGGGAGCCGCTCAGGCTGCCGTGCCGACCCAGATTCCGAGCGATTTCTTCACCGTTGTAGATAGCGGTGGCGTCAATGACGTGGGGTCACAGCAGCGTGACCTCACGCAGATGGGTCGGGATGACAAGGACCCGTCTGTCTACAAGTTGTTCTGGAGTTGGGATTCCACGGACCTCTGGACCGGCGCCGGCCAGACCGGCGATGCCTGCGCACTGTTTGACTCGAATGGCGACGGTAAGGTCAACTATGCTATTTGCGCGCAAATCAGCAATCCGAATGGCAATACCGGCAAGGTAACCATGACGGCGAATTCGCCCACCGCCTGGTCCTGCAACGACAGCAAGAACGACCGGTGCGCCGGTCCGGTGGCGCTGGCCTTTACCTCGAGTGACGTCATGTTCACGCCGCTAGGATCGCCTGATCCCTCCGGTGATTTGACGACGGCGACTGACCCGTTCCTTGGCGGCTCCAATTATCCGAATGATGCGACCGTCGAGGCTGTGATCAAGAAGTCGTTCATCAATGATGCCGAGATGGTCAACGTCTGCTCTTATCCGTCCATTGCGAATGGTGTTAACAACGACCCGGGCGACTGCATCGTGAATCCCGGCGCCGGGTTCCTTGTTATTGAGAAGACCGCGAATGGTGGGACTGCGTCATTCCCGTTCGCCGTGAGTCCGAATCCGGGTGCCAGCCCCTACTCCATAACCCCGAATCTGGGCACCGACCCTAAGACCGGAAGTACAACTCCGATCTCCGCGCAGATCGGCACGTACGGAGTCTCTGAGAGTGTCCCGAGCGGATGGCTTCTGAATGGTCAGAGCTGCACCCTTGAAGATGCATCTCCCACGGGCACAGTGAGTGGTACGGGCGTTTCGGGCGTTGTGGTCGAGTCGGGCCGCATCACCACGTGTTCCTTCGAAGACACTAAGGCTGCTCCGGCTTTGTCGTTGACGAAGACTCCGACGCCGAAGACGTACGACGCGGTGGGGGACTCGATCAGCTACTCGCTGGTGGCGACGAACAGCGGCAACGTGACGTTGAGTTCGGTCTCGATCTCCGACCCGAAGCTGGGGACGTTGACGGGTTGCACGCCGACCGCGCCGGCGACTTTGGCGCCGGGGGCCACGTTGACGTGTACGGGTTCGTACACGATCACGCAGGGGGATCTGGATGCGGGTCACGTGGACAACACGGCCACGGCAACCGGCACCTTCAACTCCAACGCCGTGACGGCGCAGGCCAGCGCGAGAGTCGCGGGCAATCAGAGCCCCGGCATTGCAATTGCAAAGTCTGCCGCGCCCACGACCTATAGCGGCGCTGGCGCATCGATCACGTACACCTACGTAGTGAGCAACACTGGGAACGTCACCCTGACCGGCCCGGTCACGGTCAGCGACGACAAGATCGGCAACCCGGTTGGCACGGCGTTCCAGTGCAGCGGTGTGGACCTCGCACCGGGGGGTTCCGTGACCTGCACAGCGCCATACGTGACTACCAATGGCGACGTCACGGCCGGCAAGGTGACCAATATGGCTACAGCAACGGCCGGTGGTATCACGTCCCAGCCCGCTACGGCGACGGTGACTTACACGGCACCGCCGCCGCCGCCTCCGCCGTCCAACCCGGGGATCGTTGTCCTGAGCCTGGCGAAGACGGCCATCCCGGTGTCCGGCTCGGTGGTCCAGCCGGGTCAGACGATCAACTACACGGTGACTGTCAAGAACTCCGGCAATGCCGACGCACCTGGCG
>DASSKL010000068.1 GCA_035690485.1 Mycobacteriales bacterium
GTAGTCCTCGCGCAGCATCATGTCCCAGGTTCCGAGCACCCACAGCGCGTGGTGTGGGTCCTCCTCGGGCATCAGCGCCAGCTCGGCGCCCGAACGCATCGCGTAGACCTTCCGCGCCGACCACTGCGCAGGATCGGCGGCGGGTCCCGCCAGGTTGGCAGCCTCCGATTCCACACCCGTGTCTGCTGCCACGTCGAGCATCAGTGCGTCCAGCGTCTCGATCGCGTGCAGGGTGGCGCGGACCTTGCCGATGCAGCGGGGCGCAACGTGAGCATGCGCGGGCGTGAGGTGCTCGTTGCAGCCCTCGCGGCAGGTGCAGTGCCGCACGGGCTGGCCATCGTGGTCGCGCTCACAAGGCTCGCATCCGAGGCAGTCGCGGTCGTTGCAGGTCCGCAGGTGTGAACGCAGGTAGTGCCCGTAGCCGGGGACGTAGCGGCACGGCGCATCGGAGCGCGGAATGTTGCGGCCGGGCAGCGTCCAGTCCGGGGTGCCTTCATCGAGGGAGCGGCCGGACACGACACGGAATCGCTGTGCGCCCTTCTCCCGGCCTGAAATCACACCAGCGTCATTCGGTGTCACTCCGGCCCCGAAATCGCGGGAGGCGGCGATTCTGGCAGCCTCACGGGCATCTGTGGGGCAGTGGGCGCACTCGTAGACTGGCAGGTCGGACCACTCGCAGCGCAGATCGCTGCTCGGCTCGCTCATACGTCCTCCGTCTCGGTCTTGGCTCCGGCGAGCGCGGCCCGGCAGGCAGCGATCCCGGTGCGTGGGTCTCCGGCGTCCCAGGCGCGTGGTGGCGTGGCGGGCTCGTCGTCGGCGCGGGTGTCGGCCTCGCAGCCGCCGCAGGACGTGGCCCACTGGCCGGGGTGGCGCGGGCAGTCCTCGCCGCGCTTCGGCGGGTACAGCGGCCCGGCCTTGGGTGCGTCAGGCAGGAACGGCCGGTTGATCGCGCCGGGCGTCTTCGCCTCGGGGTCGGAGGCGTGGCGCGTGACCTGCTCGACCACGGTTGGGAGGTTGCGGCCGATCAGCTTTGCGATGACGGCGTAGATCCCGGCCTCGTCCCAGCGGCAGGCGCCGTAGGTCTCTTCGCGGAGACGCTTGGCGAGGTAGGTCAGGGCCCGGGCATCCTGGTCAGTGGTGGGCATCAGGCGCCGCCCCTCGCGCGGATCTGCTCCGCTTCCAGTGCGGCCTTGTGTGCCACGTAGAGGCGCCGATACTCGGACTCGTGCGCCTTCTTTAGCTCCGCGAGTGCCCGTTGCTGCGCTTTGGCGCGGAGGCGGTTGCGAGCGGTCCTCTCTGGGATGGCGCGATTGCGCCGGTCGTATTCGGCCTTGGCTGCGCGGCAGGCGTCGCACGGCGGCTCTCCCCGCTTGGAGTGACGCGACGCACCGTAAGGCGTCCCGTGCCGCTCATCCTTGCCACGGTCTCGTTCAGTGAAGCCGACCTGCACCATCACCGACCACCGCCGATCTCAGCCGCGAAGCGGCCATCCATCGTCGGTAGGTCACCGTGAGATGGATGGAATGAGTAACCACTGACACAACAGACCTGCGTAACAAAGAGATTCTGGTCTGGTCTGGTCTGGAGAAGCGTGACTCCCTGCGTCCGTCCCGCGTCCTGTCCGCCGTCTGTCACGTTGTGACGGACGCTGTGACTCCATGTGTGACTCACGCCGTCTCTCCTTCGTTCTGGGCGGCGTGACTTGCCCGCCACTCGGCCTTCCGTTGTGCGTCCTTCTTCCGCTTCTCGTCCCACCACGCCTTGCTCTTGTTCCAGTCGAGGTAGTCGTGGACCTCGTAGCCGTCTGGGTGAGGCATCCAGAGCCGAGCGTCGAGCAGCTCGGTCACCAGCGACGGCTTGTAGGTCGGCGTCAAGCGGGGCACTCGGCGCTTCTCAACTACGCCGTCCGTGGTGTTCTTCGCGCAGTAGCAGAGCGCCGCTGTGTGCAACCGGAAAGCACCATCCGAGAGTGCGTCGACCTTCGGGTGGTCGGCGAAGTTGTCGTCCAGGTTGAGGTAGGGCATCAGGTGCCCACCTCCTCGCCGTCGATGTAGACGCGCACGCTGCGGCCCTGTGGGCTGACGTACACCTCGACTCGGCGGTGATCGGTGACTACTTGCAGGACTCTCTGGCCCTTGTGCTCAAAGATGCGACTGACTTCGATAGGGCCCCACGTGAAGCCGTAGTCGGTGAGGGTGTCCATCAGGCAGCGTCCCCCTCCTCCTCGTATCCCGCGCACCCGCAGCCGCGCGCCAGACAGGCCCCGGTGTTGGCCCGGGCGGCGGGCTCGTAGCGGTGGCAGAGCGGGGTGTGGGTGCAGGTGCAGGTCATGTCAGCCCACTTCGAACAGCGCGGGTGCAGGTGCGCTGGACTCGCGCGGCGCCTTGTCAAGCTCGCCCAGGTTGAGCACCGCTTGCCGGTAGTAGGACGCCTTGAGCTCGGCGCCGATGCCGACGCGGCCCATCGCTACAGCGGAGTAGACCTCCGACCCGACGCCCATGAACGGCGTGAGCACGCGCTCGCCGGGCGCGGTTCGCAGGTCGAGATACCGCTCTATCACGTCCAGTTGCAGCGGATGGACGTGCTTCTCGTCGTCCTCGTCCTTGCCGTCCTGGAACGGCAGGACGCGGGACAGGCGCACGTCGTCCCACACGCTCGACGCGTAGCGTCTCCAGATCCAGTGCGAGTAGCGGTTGGCCTTCTGGTCACCGGTCCAGCCGCGATAGCGCTGCAGCTCGTGCGGCACCTGCTCCCCGCCGGCGTAGTCGCCGGTCAGGCCGCAGGGGTGAGGTATCGGCGTCTCGCCGGGCTTGCGGAAGATCAACAGTTCGTCGGGGGAGGCGACCCCGCCGAGCGCACCGTCCTCGACGATCGTCTTGTGCGCGAGGTTCTTCTGCATGGTCCGGTTGCGGACGGCCAGCGGCTCTTTCCAGATCACGTGCCGGGCGACGAACAGCCAGCCGATCTTCTGGTGGGCGCGGATCACGTCGCCGGGGAAGTCGGTGTAGGAGTCGCTGCCGGTGTTCGAGCTGGGCACGATCGCGGCGTGGACGCCGCTGGTCCGGCCGGGCAGGGTGAGCCGGTACTTCTCGCGGATCACGTACTCGTAGTGGTCGAAGAACTCGGCGTAGTCGCGGGCGTTGGACAGGTCCCGTTCGTCGCTGGAGTAGTGGTAGAGCCCCCCGAAGGGTGGGGAGTAGATCGATCCGTGGATCGATTCGTCGGGCAGCGACTGCAGTACGTCGATGCAGTCGGCGTTCCAGATCGCGTAGCGGTCGGTGATGAGTTGGTCGGCTACTGCAGCCACTTGGGGACCTCCATCGGCAGGTTGAAGTCGCGCGTGCGGTTGATTCGGAGCGCGTCGGTCATGTGGGTCATCAGCGCGTCGAACATCGCGTCGGCCGCGCGGGACTTGGTGTTGAGGCTTTCGAGGACGCGCTGGCCGCCCTTGGTGGTCACCACGTCCACAGTCACCGGGTGTTGCTGGCCGAACCGCCAGGAGCGGCGCACGGCTTGGTAGAACTGCTCATAGGAGTGGGTGGGGAAGTAGCTCATCCGGTGGCAGTGCTGCCAGTTGAGGCCCCAGGCGCCGATCGCCGGCTTGGTGACCAGCACCCGTATCTCACCGTCGGTGAAGGCCCTCAACTTCTCTTCCTTGGCCTCGGGCGCGTCCGATCCGGCGACTTCCACGGCCCCGTCGATGAGGCGGGTCAGCATCGCGGATTCGTCGTTGAGGTTGCACCAGGCGACGGCCGTATCGGCGTCGGCGAGCTGGGCGGCCGCGCCCTCGCAGCGGTCGGTCAGGGTGCGGCGGGCTTCCTCGCGTTCCTCGGCCAGTCCGAGTGCGGGCACGTCGAACAGGTGCTCGGGGTGGGTCTGTGATGCCTTGACCAGCGTCACGCGTTGCTGGAGGTCGGGCAGGTGGAACCCGGCGTCGTCGTAGCCGTAGTCCGATGGCTTGCGGATCGCGCGTGCCCAGGAGGACACCCAGCGCCAGAACGGTTCCTCGGCGTGTCCCTTGAACCGGTAGCCGCCCATCCCAGCCTGCACCCGCTTGCCGCCCTTGAATGCCATTGCGCGGTGGGTGGAGGTCCGGTTGTCGTTGACGAAGAACCGGCCGAGCATGTCCATGTACCCCAGGTGACCCAGGGCCTCGGACGACGTGCCCAGCTCGAGGTAGTCGTTCGGTGCGGCGGTGGCGGTGCCGAGCAGCCGGTAGGGCATCCGGCGCATGAACTCGGTGACCACGGCACGACGGGTTCCGTCGTACGCCTTGATCGCGCTGGATTCGTCGCACACCACGCCGCCGAAGTCGTCGGGGTCGAACTTCTCCAGCTGCTCGTAGTTGGTCACCGTGATCGGCGCGGTGACCGTCCCGTCGCGTGACGGGGCCGCGTCGGCACCGAACTTCTCGGCCTCGGCGACGATCTGGAACCCGACGGCCAGCGGGGTCAGCAGCAGCACCGGCTTCTTGGTGTGAGCGGTGACGTTCTGCGCCCAGGCGAGTTCCATCGGCGTCTTGCCGAGCCCGCAGTCGGCGAACAGGGCGGCGCGGCCTTGCTCGACGGCCCAGGCGACCAGCTCCCGCTGGAAGCCGAACAGGTGGTCAGGCAGGATCGTGGGCGCGAACCCGCCGGCGTTGGCCAGCTGCACCTTGTGGTCGAGGAAGTCCGCGTAGTCGGTGCGGGTGTCGACGGTGGCGGTCATGCCACTCCCTCCTCTCGCTCCCACCCGAACCGGGCGGCGATCTGCTCGGCGACGGCTCGCAGGCGTGCGGTGGCCGCGACGCGGGAGCATCCGGTCATGACGGTGGAGTGGTCGCGGTTCATCACCCGGCCGATCTGTGAGTAGTTGTCGCCGGCGAGGTGGGCGGCGTAGTAGGTGACGGCGCGGGCGTCGAGCACGTCGCGGCGACGAGAGTCGCCCATCACGTCGTCGAGGTCGATGTCGAAGGCGGTCGCGGCACGGCGGGCGACCTTCTTGGTGGCGGCGGCGACGGTGGCGCGCAGCAGTGGCTTGTCGGGGTCGACTGCGGCGGCGAGGACGACGGTGAGGGCGTACAGCTCTTGCCGGTCGAGTCCGGTGAGCAGGGCGGCCACGTCGTCGGGGTTCTCCTCGTCGACGGCCACGGCGAGCGCAGCGGCGACGGGCGTCATGGCTTGGGCAAGTCGGTCGGTCACCGCAAACCCCCCGGCTCCCGCAGCGGCCCGCTGGCGTTGCGCACGTGGGCCTTTCGCCAGTCCTCGATCGCGGGCTTGTGGAACGACGGCCCGGCACCGTCGCCACACCCGAGACAGCGGCAGAGCCATTTGCCGTCGGCGCGTTGGGTGGTCACGAGGTCGGGTCTGGTGCAGGTCATGGGGTCTCCTCGGTGTCCGGGTCGGTCAGCTCTAGCCACATCGCGGCGGGCTCGCCGGTGGGCGGGTGGATTCGGCAGGTCGCGGACGGCACGGTGACCCAGGAGTCCTCGGCGAGGACCCCCTCGTCGACCAGGGCGTCCTGCACCGCCTTGAGCGTCGGGAACAGGCCGTCAGCGTCGCGGCGTCGGCGGTCTGCGGGCCGGAAGTGCAGCGCGACGTGGGCGCCTG
>DASSKL010000069.1 GCA_035690485.1 Mycobacteriales bacterium
CGCGTAGCGCTCGAAGTCGGACAGCCACAGCTGCTTCTGGTCGGGGTTCTGGGTCAGGAAGTGCAGCCCGTGCGCGATCGCGTTGCGGGTCGTCTCGTTGCCCGCGACCACCAGCAGGATGAAGAACGACCCGAGCTCCTGATCGGTCAGGTGCTCCCCGTCCACGTCGGCGGTGACCAGCTTCGTGGTCAGGTCGTCGGTGGGGTTCTTGCGGCGGTAGGCACCCAGCTCGGCGACCATGTTGGCCAGGTCCTGCCCGGCGCCGAGGACCACCGTCATCGCCGCCATCGGGTCGTCGACCGGGATGTACTCCGGGTCGGCACCCGACAGGATGATGTTGGAGCGCTCGAAGATGAACTGGTAGTCGCTCTCCGGGATCCCCATCATGTCGCAGATGATCTTGAGCGGCAGCTTGGCGGCGACGTCGACGACGAAGTCGCACTCGCCGCGGCCGATGACGTCGTCGACGATCTTCTCTGCGGCGGTCTGTACGCCGTCCTCGAGGCTCTTCAGCATCTTGGGCGTGAAGCCGCGCGAGACGATGCGCCGCAGCCGCGCGTGCTTCGGGTCGTCCATGTTGATCATGGAGCCGAAGAACTCGTTGAACTCCTCGGGCAGGTCCGGGATCGACGTCGCACTGCGCCCGGAGATGAAGATCTCCGGCTGCCGGCTCGCCTCGAGGATGTGCTTGTGCTTGGTCAGCACGTAGTAGCCGGGGCCGGCCGGGAACAGGTCGGGGAACTCGTCGGGCTCGCTGTAGAACGGCACCGGGTTCTCATTGCGCAGCAAGGCAAACGCCTGCTCGCGTTCCTCGATAGGCCGGCCCCAGAACTCCAGGTCGGAGAAGTCGATCGTTTCCTTGGTGATCGGACGGTCCTCGACGGTCACGACGCCTCCTTGACACCTGTCATGCCGATGGGCTCATGCTTTACATGTCACGCCCGCATGTCAACAGTGGTCGGCGGGTGGAGGCCCGCTCCCCCGGCGTACAGCCTGCGTTGACGCGCGCCGCGATTGTCAGCAGATTGGCGCGATGACCTCCACCCACCCGGGCATCCGGCTCGAGCCCCGCGACGAGTACATGCACGCCGTCGACGGGGCGACCACGTTCAACGAGAGCATGTACGTCAACGTGTTCGACCCCGAGCGCGGGCTCGGTGGCTTCCTGCGTCTCGGCAACCGCCCGCTCGAGGGGCACGCCGAGCTGACCGTCTGCCTGTTCCTGCCCGACGGGCGGGTGGGCTTCTGGTTCGACCGGCCGCAGATCGGCGACAACGAGGCGTTCGACGCCGGCGGCATGCGCATCGAGGTGGTCGAGCCGTTCAAGGAGCTGACGTGGGCGTACGCCGGAAAGGCCCTGCTCCTCGACGACCCGGCGGTGCTCGACGACCCGAAGGCCGCGTTCACCGGCAGCCCGCGCACCCAGTGCCGGGCCGAGCTCACCATCGAGGGCCTGTCGCCGATGCTCGGCGGCGAGCCGACCGAGGAGATCGCCGAGCCGCACGGCGGGGCCTTCGCGAAGGGCCACTACGAGCAGCACGTCGCGGTGCGGGGGCGGCTCGAGGTCGGTGACGAGTCGTGGGAGGTCGGCGGCTACGGCCTGCGCGACCACTCGTGGGGGCCGCGGACCTGGCAGGCGCCCTGGTGGTACCGCTGGCTGACCGCGAACTTCGGGCCCGACCGCGGTTTCGTCGCCAGCGTCATCGCCTCCCGCGACGGTGGTCGCACGGTCGGCGGGGTGCTCTTCGAGGACGGCGCCTACAGCCTGCTGCGCGACGTCGCCGTCGACACCGACTGGAGCGGTGACCCCCAAAGCCCGCAACGGATCCGGCTGACCGCCTCGACGCGCCACAAGACGATGACCGCGGAGGGCGTGGTGCACCGCCTGGTGCCGCTGCGCAACCGCCGGCGCAGCCCGGACGGGGAGCAGATGGTGACCCGCATCGCCGAGGGTGCCACCGAGTGGCGGTGGGACGGGGCGGTCGGGTTCGGCATGTCGGAGTACCTCGACCAGATGGTCGAGGGGGTCCCCGCCGGGCTGCTGTAACCGACGTACATCAGCCCGGCGGACACAGCCGGCTCTCAGAACTCCGTCTCGGCGGCGAGCTTGTCCTGCATCTCCTTGTACTCCGGCGAGTTGGCCACCGGCATCATCGACATCATCTTCATCGTGTTGCCGGTCACCTTGACCTTGCCGGTGACGAAGGCGCTGGTCGCCGCGAGCTCGCCCGTGAGCAGCGCGCAGGAGTCGGCGTAGGCCGTCGTCATCGTGATCTCGGCCTGGCCGTCCTCGCCCTGGGCGCTCTCGACGAGGCGGCCGTTCTGGATGACGTCGTAGTAGCTCACGTCACCGTCGGGGCCGTTGGTCACGACGTTCTGGATGCGCAGGTCCACGCCGGGGCGCTCGGGCGCGTCGGCCGCGAGCTTCGTGCGCAGGTCGAACCACTCGGTGCTCAGGTACTTCGCCACTGATCCTCCATGTCGATGTGGGCTGGGAATGCGGGGCCTGATGCGGCGGCACTCACGCGCGCCGCCGAACGGGTGCGGTCACCGGCTCCTCGAGCGACATCGCGTCGAGGATGAGCTCCACCGCGCTGCGTGCCTGGTCGAGGAGCGGCGGCTCGCTGCGGCGCCCCTGCCACTTGCCGGCCAAGCCGGGCAGGCTGACGATGCCGCCCGCGCCGTGCCCGATGAGGAAGTGCAGCGTCGCCGCCGGGACGCGCCGGATCCGCCCGGCGCGCTCGAGCCGGCGCAGGAACGCGTCGGCCAACGCGTGCGCGGGCTCGATGTAGCGCTGGTATATGTGGTCGAGCCGCGGCCCGGGATGGGCGGCCTCGGTGTTGATCAGCCGGATCAGCGAGGGCTGTTCGGCGGTGGTCTCGACGTAGCGCAGCAGGATCGCGCGCAGCTGGGCGAAGTCGTCGGGGCCCGCGCCGGCGGCCGCCTGCGCGAGATCCTCGGCCAGCGAGCGGAAGCCGTGGTCGACCGAGGCGTACCAGAACGCCTCTTTGGACCCGTAGCGCTCGTGCACGAGGTTGTGGCTCACGCCCGCGCGGCGGCAGACGTCGCGCACCGATGTGCCGTCGTAGCCGCGCTCGGCGAACGCCTCCAGGGCGAGGTCCAGCAGATGCTGGTCGGCGGGCGCG
The DNA here is from genome assembly GCA_035690485.1 of Mycobacteriales bacterium. Classification (NCBI taxonomy): domain Bacteria; kingdom Bacillati; phylum Actinomycetota; class Actinomycetes; order Mycobacteriales; species Mycobacteriales bacterium. The sequence goes on from DASSKL010000069.1 coordinate 3,147, forward strand.
GGCACGCCAACACGGTGGCCGGGTGCTTGACGGCTGTCAAGGGTGGGCATAGCTTGACAGCCGTCAAGACCCGTCCCGCAGGAGGATCGATGCTCGGGCTGCTCGTCCGCCCGGTCACCTGGTCGCTCGGCCTGGTGGGCCAACCCGTCACCACCCGCGTGCGCCGCGACGTCATCGCGCAGCTGGAGCGGGTGGGGAGCCAGGGCCGCTTCCCGCAGGAGCAGTACGACGAGCCCGCCGGCGACCCGGGCCTGTTCGGTCCCGACAGCGTGGTCTGGCGGGTGCACTCCCACCCGGCGATGATCGTGGGCGGCCTGTCGGCGCTCATGCTGCAGACGCTGCACCCGCTCGCGATGGCCGGCGTGGCCGAGCACTCCAACTTCAAGGAAGACCCCGAGGGCCGGCTGGCGCGCACGTCCTCGTTCGTCGACGGCACGACGTTCGGCTCCCGCGAGGTCGCCGAGACGCTGTGCGCGATCGTCGAGCGCATCCACCGACGGGTGAAGGGCGTCACGCCCGACGGGCGGCCCTACAGCGCCAACGACCCGGCGCTGCTGCGCTGGGTGCACGTGACCGAGGCCGACAGCTTCGTGCGTGCCTACCAGCGCTTCGCCCGCACACCGCTCACCGGCGCCGAGACAGACCGCTACTTCGAGGAGTTCCGCGTCGTCGCCGAGATGCTGGGCGCGACCGACGTGCCGGCGAGCCGGGCCGAGGTCGACGCCTACTTCGACGGCATCCGGCCACAGCTCTACGCCGGGGAGCAGGCCAAGGACACGTTCCGCTTCATCCTCACGCCGTCGACCCGCGACGCACGCGTTGCCGTGCCGCACCTCGTCATCGCGCGGGCGGCCATCCACCTGCTGCCGCCGTGGGCGCGTGACCTGCTCGGCGCCGGCCGGTTCACAGTGCTCGACCCGCTGTCGGTCAACACGCTGACGCTGGCGCTCGTGGAGTTCCTGGCCTGGGTGTCTCCCAACCCGCGGATGGTCGCCGCCCGCGAACGCGTCGCCCGCGGCACCAGCATCGCCGCCGCCTAGCCTCGCAGCTGCTCCATGGCCCGGCGGATCCGCTGCTCCGACACCGGGTAGGCCGTGCCGAGCGGCTGCGCGAACACGCTGACCCGCAGCTCCTCCAGCATCCACCGGATCTCGGTGAGCGCGGGGCCGGCGGCGACCTCGGCGCGCAACCCGTCGTAGTCCTGCTCCAGCCGCTGCACCAGCGCCATCCGGTCGCGGTCGCGGTCGACCGCTTCGGGCAACCGGTCGAGCCGGCGCGCCATCGCCTGCAGGTAGCGCAGCACGTCGGGCAGCCGGCGGGCGCCGATGCCGCTGACGAAGCCGGCGTAGACGAGCCGTGCCCGCTGCGCCCGCAGGTCGGTCAGTGCCGGCAGCAGCGGCAACGAGGAGGTTGCCGACAACCGCCGGTCGACGTCGCGCGCCGCGGCCTGGATGTCGGCGGCGAGCCGCACGATCTGCGCAGTGAGGTCCGGCAGCCGCTGCCGCGCCGCCTGCTGCAGCCGCTCGAAGCCGGTCTCGTCCCAGACCACCCCACCGGCGTCGAGCAGGATCACGTCGAGGGCCGCCCGCACGCAGTCGGCGAGGAGCTCGGGCACTGCGGCGTACGGCGGTAAGGCCAGCGCCGCCTTCGTCTCGCGCGGCAGCTGCCCGACGACCGGGGACAGGGGCGAGGGCAGCGTCAGCTGCAGCAGCCGGCGCGTGCCCGACCACATCGCCCGCCGCTGCTCCCCCGCGCCGGCGAGCACCCGGAGGTCGACGTGGTCGCCGGCGTCGACCAGCGACGGGAATCCGGTGACCACGTGGCCGCCGCGCACGACGTCGACCGTGCGCGGGATGGTGCCGACAGTCCAGCTCCGCAGGCCGGCCCGCTCCAGGTCGCCTGCGGCCTCCGCGAGCGTCGCCGTCAACCGCGGGTGCAGGGCCGCCTTGAGGGCGGGCAGGTCCTTGCCCTCGGCCAGCACGCCACCCTCGTCGTCGACGACGCGAAAGCCCACCCGCAGGTGCGGCGGCACCCGCGACCAGTCCCAGGCACCCCGGGCGACGCCGACCCCGGTGAGCCGCTGCAGCTCCACGCCAAGCGCGTCGGTCAGCGCGCCCTCCCCCGGACTCAGGCGCTGCAGTGCCGCCCGCGCGACGTCGGGAGCCGGCACGAAGTTGCGGCGCAGCTGCTTGGGCAGCCCGCGGATCAGCGCGGTGACGAGGTCCTCGCGCAGACCGGGCACGTTCCAGTCGAAACCCGCGTCGGTGACGCGGTTGAGCACCGGCAACGGGATGTGCACGGTGACGCCGTCGTCGGCGGCTCCCGGCTCGAAGTGGTAGGTCAGCGCAAGGCGGAGATCGCCGTGCTGCCACCAGTCGGGGTAGCCCTCCGTGGCGACCGCCGCCTCGTCGGCGACGAGCATGTCCTCGGTGAACGTCAGCAGCTCCGGGTCGCCGCGCCGCGCCTGCTTCCACCACGCGTCGAAGTGCCGACCCGACACCACGTCGGCCGGAATCCGCGCGTCGTAGAAGGCGAACAGCGTCTCGTCGTCGACGACGATGTCGCGGCGGCGGGTGCGGTGCTCGAGCTCCTCGACCTCCTCCAGGAGCGCGCGGTTGTCGTGGAAGAACCGGTGCTGCGTGGTCCAGTCGCCCTCGACGAGCGCGTGCCGGATGAACAGCTCGCGGGACAGCTCCGGGTCGATGCGCCCGTAGGCGACGGTGCGGGCAGCGACGATCGGTACGCCGTACAGCAGGACCTTCTCGCTCGCCACGACCGAGGCACGCTTCTTGGACCAGTGCGGCTCGCTGTAGGTACGGGTGACGAGGTGCTGGGCGAGCGGCTCGATCCACTCGGGCTCGATGCGCGCGACGACGCGGGCCCACAGCCGCGAGGTCTCGACGAGCTCGGCGGCCATGACCCAACGCGGCTGCTTGCGGGCGAGCACGGACCCGGGGAAGATCGCGAACCGGGCGCCGCGCGCGCCGTCGAAGTCGCCGCGTTCGGCCGAGCGCACGCCGACGTGCGAGAGCAGCCCGGCGAGCAGCGCGGTGTGCACGGCCTGCGGCGAGGCCGGTTCGCCGCTGCCGTGGATGCCGAGGTCCTTGACCACTTGGCGCAGCTGGGTGTGCAGGTCCTGCCACTCGCGCAGCCGCAGGTAGTGCAGGTGCTCGGCCTTGCACAGCTTGCGGAACCGGCTGCTCGACAGCGCCTTCTGCTGCTCCTGCACGTAGGCCCAGAGGTTGAGGTAGGCGAGAAAGTCGGAGTGCTCGTCCGCGAACCGGCGGTGCGCCTGGTCGGCGGCCTGCTGGTTGTCGGCGGGCCGTTCGCGCGGGTCCTGGATCGACAGCGCCGCCGCGATGACCAGCACCTCGCGCACGCAGCCCTGCTGCTCGGCCTCGAGCACCATGCGGCCGAACCGCGGGTCCACCGGCAGCCGCGCCAGCCGGCGACCGAGCCGGGTCAGCCGCTTGCGCGGGTCGCTCGCGGTGGGGTCGATGGCGCCGAGCTCGTGCAGCAGGGCGACGCCGTCACGGATCTGGCGCCGGTCGGGCGGGTCGACGAACGGGAACGCCGCCACGTCGCCCAGCCCCAGGGCCGCCATCTGCAGGATGACCGAGGCGAGGTTGGTGCGCTGGATCTCCGGCTCGGTGTACAGCGGGCGACGCTCGTAGTCCTCCTCGTCGTACAGCCTGATGCAGATGCCGTCGGCGACCCGGCCGCAACGGCCGGCACGCTGGTCGGCGCTGGCCCGGCTGATCGCCTCGATGGGCAGCCGCTGCACCTTCAGCCGCAGGCTGTACCGGGAGATGCGCGCGGTGCCGGGATCGACGACGTAGCGGATGCCGGGCACGGTCAGCGAGGTCTCGGCCACGTTGGTGGCCAGCACGATGCGCCGGCCGGGGTGCGGCTGGAAGACCTTGTGCTGCTCGGCAGCGGACAGCCGGGAGTAGAGCGGCAGGATCTCGGTGTCACGCAGGTGCCGGCCGCGCAGGGCGTCGGCGGTGTCGCGGATCTCACGCTCGCCGGACAGGAAGACGAGGACGTCGCCCGGCCCCTCGCGGGCCAGCTCGTCGACCGCGTCGAGGATGCCCTGCACCTGGTCGCCGTCGTCCGGGTCGAGCGGCCGGTAGCGCACCTCGACCGGGTAGGCGCGGCCGGACACCTCGACCACGGGCGCACCGCCGAAGTGCTGCGCGAACCGCTCGGAGTCGATCGTCGCCGACGTGATGACGACCTTGAGGTCGGGCCGACGCGGCAGGATCTCGGCCAGGTAGCCGAGGATGAAGTCGATGTTGAGGCTGCGCTCGTGCGCCTCGTCGATGATCAGCGTGTCGTAGCGGCGCAGCAGCCGGTCGCGCTGGATCTCCGCGAGCAGGATGCCGTCGGTCATCAGCTTGACCAGGGTGGTGTCGCTCACCCGGTCGGTGAAGCGCACCTGGTAGCCGACCGCCTGCCCGAGAGCCACGTCGAGCTCCTCGGCGATGCGTTCGGCGACCGAGCGGGCGGCGATCCGGCGCGGCTGCGTGTGGCCGATCATCGCCTCGACGCCGCGGCCGAGCTCGAGGCAGATCTTGGGCAGCTGCGTCGTCTTGCCGGAGCCCGTCTCCCCGGCGACGATCACGACCTGGTGGTCACGGATCGCCGCGAGGATCTCGTCCTTCTTCTGCGCGACCGGCAGCTCGGCGGGGTAGCCGATGCGCGGCACCGCGAGGGCGCGCCGCTGCAGCTGCTCGGGCGAGAAGGACACGCTCCATGGTCGCCCAGGCCGGCGACCGGTTTTCGGTCAGACCTTCAGCAGGCTGCGGGCGATCTCGCTGATCTGGATCTCGTTGGTGCCGGCGTAGATCTCGAGCACCTTCGCGTCGCGGGCGAGCTGCTCGACCTGGAACTCCGCCATGTAGCCGTTGCCGCCGAACAGCTGCACCGCGTCCATCGAGACGCTGACCGCCGCCCGGGCGGAGTAGAGCTTCATCGCCGACGCCTCGGACAGCGACATCCGGCGCCCGGCCTTCTGCATCTCGATGTGCCGGAAGACGAGGTTCTGGATGTTGACGCGGGCGACCTCCATCTCGGCCAGCTTGAGCTGGATCAGCTGGAAGTCGCCGATCGGGCGGCCGAACTGCATGCGGGTGCGGGCGTAGTCGACGCACAGTGACAGGCACTGCTCGACGATGCCGAGCGCCATCGCGGCCACGCCGCTGCGTTCGGTGGTGAACGCGTCCTTGGCGCCCTCGCGGTAGGGCCGGTCCTCGGTCTCGCCGAGCAGGCGGTCGGCCTCGACCCGTACGTCGGACAGGAACAGCTCGCCGGTCGGCGAGGAGTGCAGCCCCATCTTGCGCAGCGGCTTCGACTGCTCCAGGCCGGGCATCCCGCGGTCGAGCACGAACGACAGGATCTTGCGGTCCTTGGGGTCGTTGCCCTCGTCGAGCTTGCAGATGAAGACGATCGTGTCGGCGTAGGGGCCATTGGTGATGAACGTCTTCGACCCGTTGAGCACGTAGCCGTCGCCGGCGCGCACCGCCCGCGACTGCATCGAGCCGAACGCGTCGGAGCCCGAGCCCGGCTCGGTGATCGCCCAGGCGCCGATCTTGTCGAGCGTCTGCAGGTCGAGCGCCCAGCGCTCCTTCTGCCGGGTGGTGCCGCGCGACATGATCGCGCCGGCGGCGAGGCCGACGCTGACGCCCATCGCGGTGACCATGCCCGGGCAGTAGTGGCACAGCTCGATGATCGGGATCATGAACGACGCGCCGCCGTCACCACCGCCGCCTGCACGCTCGCCGCCGGTTTCGCCGGCCGCGGCGCCCTTCTCGGCGGCGATGCGCCTGGCGAAGCCCGCCCGGGCCATCTCGTCGAGCCCGAACGTCTTGTAGAGCTTGCGCAGGACGTCGTAGGGCGGGGTGCTGCCGTGCTCGAGCTCCTCGAGATTCGGCTTGATCTCCTTCTCCACGAACTGCCGGACGGCGTCGCGGATCATCAGCTGGTCTTCGCTCCACTCGAACATGAGCGCGCAGCCTACGCGGGCGACGGATGCGGCCGGACGCTGCCGGCCGTGGTCAGCTCGCGGGCGCTTCGACCGGGTGCAGCAGCCGCTCGCGCAGCGTCGGCGTCCGGGCGAACAGCTCCTCGAGCCGCTCGTAGCCGACGTCGAACATCTCGACCGGCGCTTGTCGACGGGCAGTTCCTGTCGGGCCCCGGCGTTAGGGTCGGCGACATGACCGCCGTCTCGAGCGCGGGGCTGACGCCGCTGGCCGGCTGCCTGCAGCGCCGCGCGCTCGACGCGGGGTCATGGGTCGACCTCGCGCGGGGCTGGTTGCCTGACCCCGACGGCCTGTACGCCGACCTGGCCGGGTCGCTCGACTGGCGGCAAGGCCGCGTCTGGCTCTACGACCACTACCGCGAGGAGAACCGCCTGGCCGCGGGCTGCTCCCCCGCCGCGCACCCGGTCGTGCTCGCCGTCCACAAGGCACTACGGCGGCACTACGGCGTCGACTTCATGGGCGTGGGGCTGTCCTGGTACCGCGACGGGCGCGAAGCGATGGGGGCGCACCGCGACACCGACCTGCGGCACTGCGAGGAGACGCTGATCGCGATCCTCACACTCGGCGCACGACGGCCCTGGACGCTCACCCCACGGTCGACCCCGCGCACGCCCGGCCGGCGGCCGGCGGCCGACCTGGCGCCGCCCGCCGGCGACCTGCTGGTCATGGGCGGCCGGGCCCAGGTCGACTGGCTGCACGGCGTGCCTCCCGCGCCGGCAGCGCGCGAGGGGCGGATCAGCCTCCAGTGGCGCTGGACGTCCGGGCGTGGGCGGCCCGAACGCGGGGGTGGCTCACGCGCCCCGCGACGCTTCGGCAGCGGTCGCTAGCGCGGCTTCCCCCGTCGACCTCGGTCGACCTCAGAGCCTGCGACCGATCCCGCCCAATGTCGCGACACGACTCTTGTACCTTGAGCAAGCGTTCTGCACACGTTTCGGCCGCCGAATTCGGCGGGCCTCCTAGATTGCCGTCGTGGCACCAGCGCTGCTGACGTTCGGGCACGGCACGGCGTCGCAGGACGAGATCGTCGGCCTGCTGCGCGGCGCCGGGGTCGCCCGGCTCGTCGACGTACGCCGCTACCCCGGCAGCCGCGCGCACCCGCACGTCGCCCGGGACGCGATGGCGCAGTGGCTGCCCGAAGCGGGCGTCGGCTACCGGTCCGAGCCGAGGCTCGGCGGGCGGCGACGGCTGCCGCCGGACTCGCCGGACGTGTGGTGGGAGGTCGCGGCCTTCCGGGCCTACGCGGCGCACATGCGCACGCCGGAGTTCCTGTCGGCGGCCGATGACCTGCTGGCCGAAGCGGCCACGACTCCGACCGCGGTGATGTGCAGCGAGACCGTGTGGTGGCGCTGCCACCGGCGGCTGATCGCCGACTTCGTGACGCTCGCCCGGGGTGGCGAGGTGCTGCACCTGGGTCACGACGGCCGGCTGTCGGGCCACCCGCCGGCAGCGGGCGCACGGGTCGTCGACGGCCTGCTGGTCTACGACGTAGGGTCGGCTCCCCGATCTTGAGGAGCTGAGGTGTCCGACGGGCCGCTCGACGGCTACACCGCGATCGTCTCCGGCGGCGGCACCGGCATCGGCGCCGCCTGCGCGCAGCGGCTGGCCGCCGACGGCGCGACCGTCGTCATCTGCGGGCGCACCGAGCAGCGGCTGGTCGACGCCGCGGCTGCGATACCGGGCAGCGTGCACCCGGTGGTCGCCGACGTCACCGACGAGGAGTCGGTGCGCGCGCTGGTGGCGCGGACGCTGGAGCTGACCGGGCGCGTCGACGCGGTCGTCGCCAACGCCGGCGGCGGCGGGGCGCTGGTGCCGCTGCACCAGCAGGAGACTGCGGAGTTCGTGCGGGTGCTGCACCTCAACGTGCTCGGCACGTTCCTGCTGCTCAAGCACACGGTCGAGGCGCTGGCCGCGTCGGACCGCGGGTCTTTCGTGGGCATGTCGTCGATCGCCGGTGGGCTGACCCACCGCTACTTCGGCGCCTACGGCGTCGGCAAGGCCGGCATCGAGATGCTGATGCGCGACGCGGCCGACGAGTACGGCCCGTCCGGGGTGCGGTTCAACGCCGTACGCCCCGGCTTCACCGACACCGAGCTGATGTCCGTGCTGCCGCGCGACTCCGACGTGTTCCGCAGCTACCTCGACAACACCCCGCTCGGCGGCATCAGCGCCGCCGCCGACGTGGCCGACCTGGTGCGCTTCCTCGTCGGGCCGGAGTCGGGACGCGTCACCGGCCAGGTGATCGGTGTCGACGGCGGCCACGGGCTGCGCGCGGGCCCCGACTTCTCGCAGTACGTGCCGCCCGACCCGCTGACCCGACCGGGAGCCCCCGCATGAAAGCCCTGCGTACGCCGGACGAGCGGTTCACCGCCCTGCCGGGCTACGACTTCGCCCCGCACTACGCCGAGGTCCCCGACGGCGAGGGCGGCGCGCTGCGCGTGCACTACCTCGACGAGGGGTCCGGCCCCACCGTGCTGCTCATGCACGGCGAGCCGTCGTGGTGCTACCTCTACCGCACGATGATTCCCGTGCTGGTCGACGCCGGTTTCCGTTGCGTGGCACCGGATCTGGTCGGTTTCGGCCGGTCCGACAAGCCGACCGAGCAGAGCGACTACACCTACGCGCGGCACGTCGGCTGGATGACCGCGCTGCTGTGCGACCGGCTCGACCTGCGTGGCGCGACGTTCTTCGGGCAGGACTGGGGCGGCCTGGTCGGGCTGCGGATGGTCGCGGAGAACCCGGACCGGTTCGACCGGGTGGTGGTCGGCAACACCGGGCTGCCGACCGGTGAGGGCCGGATGACCGAGGCGTTCCTCGCCTGGCAGCGGTTCGCCGCCGAGACGCCCGACTTCCCGGTCGGCGGCATCGTCTCCGGCGGGGTCGCGTCGAAGATGGCGCCCGAGGTGATCGCGGCCTACGACGCGCCGTTCCCCGACAACTCCTACAAGGCGGGTGCGCGGATCTTCCCGTCGCTCGTGCCGACCTCGCCCGACGACCCGGCCTCGGCCGCCAACCAGGCGGCGTGGGAGGTCTTCCGCCGGTGGGACAAGCCGCTGCTCACGGCGTTCAGCGACGGCGACCCGATCACGCGCGGCGGGGAAGGCATCTTCCAGCGGGAGGTACCGGGAGCGGCCGGGCGAGCGCACGTGACGATCGAAGGCGGCGGCCACTTCCTGCAGGAGGACCAGGGCCCCGAGCTCGCGCAGGTGATCGCGGAGTTCGTCCGGTCGACCTGATCCCGCGGCGTACGCCGGTCAGTCGCCGACCGCGCCGTCGACCAACTCGCGGATGAGGTCGGCGTGCCCGTTGTGCCGGGCGTACTCCTCGATCATGTGCACGTAGATCCAGCGCAGCGAGCACGGCTCGCCGTCACGCACCCCGGTGTCGTCGAGGTCTCTCTGCGCGGCCGCTTCCCGGCTGAGCCGGCAGGCGTCCTGCCAGAACGCGAGGTCGGCTTCCCAGTCGGCGTCGTCGAGCGGCACCAGCTCGCCGTCCTCGGCCGTTCGGTCGTACCACGCGGGCACCGCCAGGCCGGTCTCGCCGAGCAGCGTGCGGCGGAACCAGCCGAGCTCGACGAGGCCCATGTGCCGCACCAGACCGTGCAGGGACAGCTTCGACGTCGGGACCGGCCGGGCCTTGCGCCCGGCGTCGTCGAGCCCCTCGCACTTGAGCAGGAGCGTGACGCGGTGGAACTCCAGCCACGACTCCAGCATCTCCCGCTCGCCGGCCACGAACGGCGGATGAATCCTTCGCGGGTCCTGCAGCTCCTCGACCATCCGCGCATCCTGCCAGCAGGCGCACGACCCCTAGGGAGCCGTGCGCTGCTGCGGTGTTACGGAGGCCGGCCGGATGTTGGCGTTGAGGTGGAAGACGTTGTCGGGGTCGTAGCGGCGCTTGATCTCGGCCAGCCGGTCGTACTTCTCGGGGCCATAGGCGAGGCGCACCAGGTCGTCGGTCTCGTCGATCAGCGCATTGACGTAGATCCCCTCCCCCATCGACGGCTGCAGCGCCCCGTAGAGGTCCCGCACCCACTGCCGGTCCGCGTCGAGCACCTGCTGGTTCGGACAGACCGCGATGACGAAGACGTTGTAGCCGGGCACGCGTCGCCCGCTGAACGCCGTCGCGTCGTCGGGCACGTCGAGGTACGCGCCGTCGAGCCGGTAGAAGAGCAGCACCGAGCCGGGTGACTGCTTGGTCAGGAACCGCTCGGTGATGGCGTCGATCACGTCGTCGGTGAGCTCCGGGAGGTAGCCGCCCTTGTCGTAGTCGTACTGCCCCCAGGCGTTGTCCTCGTCGAGCATCTGTTGCAGCGCCAGGTAAGGCATGACGTCGACGAACTCCCACAGGGTCGGCAGCGCCTCACGGGCGCGGCGTACGACGCCGTCGTGCTCGGCGGGGTCGCCGAAGCCGACCACGATCAGCGCGTAGCCGGGGTTGCCCTGGTGCTCCGGCGGGACGAAGGGCGCCATCGGCGCGGTGATGCAGCCGATGACCACGTTGACGTCGGGCGGCAGGTCGCGGCAGACCTCACGGGCCATCCGGAAGAAGTCCTTGCCCTGCTCCGGGCTCCAGAACAGCAGCGCCGCCTGGATCATCGGGCCGACCGGGTGCAGCGCGAACTCGAACTCGGTGACGACGCCGAAGTTGCCGCCGCCGCCCCGGATCGCCCAGAACAGGTCCGGGTTGTCGTCGTGGGAGGCGCGCAGGATGCGCCCGTCGGCGGTGACCACCTGCGCCGAGAGCATGTTGTCGATGGACAGCCCGTGCTTGCGGCTCAGCCAGCCCATGCCGCCGCCGAGCGTGAGGCCGCCGACACCGGTGTGCGCCACCATGCCGACCGTGGTCGCCAGGCCGTGCTCCTGCGTGGCAGCGAGCACGTCGAGCAGCAGCGCGCCGCCGCCGACCCGCGCGGTGCGGGCCTCGGGGTCGACGTGCACGTGGTTCAGCCGGCTGAGCTCGATCATGAGGCCGCCGTCGACGACCGCCTTGCCGGCCGCGCCATGGGCACCGCCGCGAACACTGATCTCGAGTCCCCGCTGCACACCGAAGCGCACCGCGCTCGCGACGTCCTCCGCGGTGAGGCAGCGCGCGATCACCGCCGGACGACGGTCGATCTCGGCGTTCCAGACCTTGCGCGCCTGGTCGTAGTCGGCATCACCGGGCAGGAGCGCGGCCCCCTCCATCGCTGCGCGCAGGGTGCCGACCTCGTCCCCAACTGTCTGCGTCATTCGAGCCCCCTCGACAGACCAGCCGAAGGAGCCACCATCTACCGGAGCCCCTGGGGCGTCAAGGAAAAGTCGCGGGCCGAGGGGTATCCGTGGCCACCTCGTCGATCTAGCTGTCCGTGCGGCCGAAGAGGAAGTAGGCGATCGGCACGCCACCGACGGAGTTGACCAGGACGATGGACGTCGCCCACGCCCACCTCGGGCCGCGGACCTGTGGCTGCGGCGTACGCGCCAGGTCGACGAGGGCGGCAACCTTGAGGACCCCCTCGAACACCGCTCCCGCGATGACCAGCTTGCGGGTGCCCAGGCTCAACTCGCTCCAACGCCGTTTCATGCTCCGAGCCTCCCTTGCTGCGAGGTGGCGACCGCTCCGTTGCCCTCGAGCGCGCGGTCTCTTCATCCGGTGCTTGGACCTGACGGCGGCGGCACCGGGTGCAGCGGCGGCTCACCTCGCAGGACGCGGAGCAGGTCCTCGGTGGCCCGTACCCGAAGTTCGGTCACCGACGCGTCGGAGGAGAACGCGACGTGCGGGGTGAGGATGACGTTCGGGTTGCCTGCGAGCGCCGGCGGGACGGCCGGTTCGTCGGGCAGCACGTCGAGGGCGGCGGCGCCCGGCCGACCGTGCTCGAGCGCGCGGGCCAACGCGTCGACGTCGACCAGCGAGCCGCGACTGGTGTTGACGAGCAAGGCTCCGGGCCTCATGGCCGCCAGCGCGTGAGCGTCGATGAGGCCGGCCGTGTCGGGAGTGGCCGGCATGTGCAGGGTGAGCACGTCGCAGTCGGCAAGCAACCGGCCGACCGGGACCGCGGTGACGTCGTACGACGTCCGCTCGGGATGCCGGTCGTCGCAGAGCACCCGGCAGCCGAGCGCCGCGAACTTCGCCGCGGTCCTGCTGCCGATCGCGCCGAGGCCCCACACGCCGATCGTCAGGTCGCGGATGCGGCGCAGCGTGCGCGCGCCGGGTTGCCACCTGCCGGCGTGCACGTCGCGGTCGTAGCCGACGATGCCGCGGGCCCACGCGTGGACCAGCGCGACGACGTGGTCGGAGACGTCCTCCACGCAGTAGTCGGGCACCCGGGTGACGGTGATCCGGCGCCGGGCCGCGGTGTCGAGGTCGATGTTGTCGAGGCCGACACCGAGGCGGGTCGCCACCTGCAGCCGTGGCGCCGCGTCGAGCACCTTGCCGGTGACCGGCGCCCAGCAGAACAGGATGCCGACCGGGTCGGCCTCGGCCGCGAGCGCCGCCAACGAGGCCTCGTCGGCCGGCGGCGGCGCCTCGACGAGCCGGTAGCCGGCCGCCTCGCACAGCGAGCGCTCGATGTCGGCGTCGGGCCAGCCGCGGTCGGTGAGCAGCACGCGATCCACGCAGGCACGCTACGGCGTGGCCGGGTCGATCACCGGCGGACGTCGGCGGGTTCGTCCGTGAGCGGGAATCCCGCCGCCACGTATGCCTCGACGCCGCCGGCAAGATCCGTGGCCCGCCAGAGCCCCAGCGCGCGCAGGCTGGCCGCCGCCAGGCTCGAGCTGTAGCCCTGCGCGCAGACGACGATGACTTCGATGTCGTGGTCGACCGCCTCGGGGATCCGGTCCGGGCTGCAAGGGTCGAGCCGCCACTCCAGCACGGTCCGGTCGATCACGAGGGCGCCGGGGAGCTCGCCCTGCTCCGCCCGCTGCGTCTCTGTCCGGGTGTCGATGGCCAGCGCGCCGCGCTCAAGCGCGTCGACCAGCTCGGCCGGCCCCGGCCGGTGTACCCCCGCCCGCGACGCGGCGAGGAGTGCGTCCACGCCGAGCGGCCGATCGACGGACGTCAACACGGTGGTCATAGGGCTACCCTGCCTTACCTCCCGACTCCGTCACCGCCGGGGACGAGGGTTCGTCGGGAGAGCACGGGGGCCAGGCCTCCGGCACAGACAAGCGGCAGCCGACCCCTGGGAGACGACCGTGACCGCGGAGAGCGGCAGCCACGTGCCGGTGACCTACGAACGCTGCGGGCACATCGTGGGCCCCTTCTACCACGGGACGAAGTCGGTGCTCGGCGTCGGAGACGAGCTGGTGGCCGGCTACGGCTCCAACTTCCACGAGGGCCGGGTGTCCAACAACATCTACTTCTCCGCGCTGGTCGACACGGCTGCCTGGGGTGCGGAGATGGCGACGGCGCTGGCCGGCAGCGAGGAGCGAGGGCACATCTACGTCGTCGAGCCTCAGGGCCCCTTCGAGGACGACCCGAACGTGACCGACAAGAGGCTCCCGGGCAACCCCACCCAGTCCTATCGCACCCGCCATCCGCTACTCGTCGTTGCCGAGCTGGACTCCTGGGAGGGTCACCACCCGGAAGTCCTGAAACAGATGCTGGACCGCCTGGCCGTCTTGCGCGAGCAAGGGCTCGACGTCATAGAGGACTAGAGCGCGGCGTCGGGATGGCGCGTATCGCCGCCGAGCGCAGGCTCCGGCATCAGTGCGACGCCGACCGACCGCCGAGATCGCGACGCACGGGCGCCAGCGACGACGCTCGCCGCGATGAGTTCGCGGTGGACCGGTCGTCCACACCGGTAGACGATGAAGCGCGACGCCAGCTGCGCGCAGATCTCCGGGAGGCCACGATGGCGCGAGTCAACACCTACCTGAACTTCCAGGGTCAGGCCGAGGAAGCGTTCACCTTCTACGCCAAGATCTTCGGGACCGAGATCAGCATGCTCAGCCGGTTCGCGGACATGCCCGCCG